>JBATPF010000134.1:0-3280 GCA_049291355.1 Giesbergeria sp. | reverse complement strand
CGTCACCATCGTGGACTTTGCCGGTGGCTCCAAGGCGTTGCAGGCGGTGGTGGGAGGCAGTGCCGATGTGGTCTCGGGCGCTTTCGAGCACACGGTGAACATGCAGTTCAAGGGCCAGCCCATGCGCGCCTTTGTGTTGCAGGGCCTGGCGCCGCAGGTGGTCCTGGGCATCAACCCCAAGACCATGCCCAATTACCAATCGGTGGCGGATCTGCGCGGCAAGAAAATTGGCGTCACCGCGCCGGGCAGTTCCACCAATGTGATGGTGAACTATGTGTTGGCCAAGGCCGGCATCAAGCCGAGCGAAGTGAGTTTTGTGGGCGTGGGCGCGGCCAATGGCGCCGTGGCGGCCATGCGCTCGGGGCAAATTGATGCCATCAGCAACCTCGACCCCGTCATTACGCTGTTGCAGCGCTCGGGCGATTTGAAAATCATTTCGGACACACGCATCGTCTCCGAGGCCGAAAAGGTCTTCGGCGGCCCCATGCCGGCCGCGTGCCTGTACGCGCCGGAACCCTTTGTGCGGGCCAACCCCGCCACCGTGCAGGCGCTGACCAACGCCATTGTCCGCGCCGACCGCTGGATTCATTCCGCCGGGCCGGGCGACGTGATCAAGGTGGTGCCCGAGAGCTATCTGCTGGGCGACCGGGCGATCTACATCGACGGGTTTCTGGCGGCGCAAAAGGCGCTCTCGCCCGATGGCATGTTCCCGACCGCAGGCGCGCAAACCGCGTACCGCGCCCTGGCCAGCGTAGACCCGAAGATTGCGGCGGCCAAGCTCGACCTGGACGCCGTCTACACCAACGAATTTGTCAAAAATGCCCATGCCCGCAAGCGCGGCTGAGGGGTTTGAAGCGGTGGGCAGCCCCCCGGCAGCGCTCACGCTCGCCGGCGTGGCCTGCACCTTTGTCAGCAAGGACGCCCCCGGCCAACGCTACACCGCCGTGCAGGATGTGGATTTGCGCGTCGGCGCGGGCGAGTTCGTCAGTGTTGTCGGCCCCACGGGCTGCGGCAAGAGCACGCTGCTGAATGTGGCGGCCGGTCTGCTGGCGCCCAGTCTGGGCAGCGTGGCGGTGTTTGGTGTGCCACTGGTAGGCCTGAACCGACGCGCCGGCTACATGTTCCAGACCGAGAGCCTGATGCCCTGGCGCACCGCGCTGGCCAATGTGTCGGCCGGGCTGGAGTTTCGCGGTGTGCCACTGAAGGATGCAGAGGCGCAGGCCCAGGAATGGCTGGCACGCGTCGGTCTGTCGGGCTTTGGCGACCGCTATCCGCACCAGATGAGCGGCGGCATGCGCAAACGCGCCAGCCTGGCGCAGACCCTGGTGCTGGACCCCGACATCATTCTGATGGACGAGCCGTTTTCCGCGCTCGACATTCAGACGCGCCAACTCATGGAAAACGAAGTGCTGCAGCTGTGGCAGGCCAAGCGCAAGGCGGTGCTGTTCATCACCCACGACCTGGACGAAGCCATTGCCATGAGCGACCGCGTGGTGGTGATGAGCGCCGGCCCGGCCTCACACCCCATGGGCGAATTTGTGATCGACATTGCGCGCCCGCGCGACGTGGCCGAGATCAAATCAACCCCACGCTTTCGCGAACTGCACGCCGGCATCTGGGATGTGCTGCGCGAGGAAGTGCTCAAGGGCTACCAGCAGCAACTGCAGAAGGCCGCTTAAACCATGTGGCAAAAGATCAAACCGCGCGCCTCCACGCTGCGCGCCTGGCAGCTGGGGCTGCTGGTGCTGATGTTCCTGTTTTGGGACGCCATGACCCGGCCGGGCTTTGTCCCGCCTTTCATGTTCGACAACGATCGCCAGGCGGCATTTTTCTTTGGCCAACCGCTGATGATTTTTGAGCGCATCTGGCAGTGGTTTGTGACCGATGCCGATATTTACCGCCATCTGGCCGTGACGCTTGCCGAGACGGCCATGGCCTTTGCCCTTGGCGCCGGTACCGGCCTGGCCGGTGGCCTGTGGCTGGCGCTCTCGCCCATGGCGTCGGCGCTGCTGGAGCCCTACATCAAGGCCTTCAACTCGATGCCGCGCATCGTGCTGGCGCCCATTTTTTCGGTGTGGTTCGGCCTGGGCATGGGCTCCAAGGTGGCGCTGGGCGTGACGCTGGTGTTTTTCATCGTTTTCTTCAACGTCTACCAAGGCGTCAAGGAAGTGAGCCCGGTGGTGCTGGCCAACGCCCGGATGCTGGGCGCCAGCCAGCGGCAATTGCTCCGCTTTGTGTATCTGCCCAGCGCCACCAGCTGGGTGTTCAGCTCGCTGCACACCTCGGTGGGCCTGGCGTTCGTCGGTGCGGTGGTGGGGGAATACCTGGGATCCAGCCAGGGTGTGGGCTATTTGATCCTGCAGGCCGAAGGCACCTTCGACATCAACACGGTGATGGCCGGCATCCTCGTGCTCACCGCGTTCGCGCTGGTGCTCGACGGCGTGGTGGGCCGCATCGAGCGGCGCCTGATGAAGTGGCAGCCCAAGGCCGGCGAAGTGGAAAAGCTGTAGCCAGTGTGCTGTCCCGGAAATGCATTGCCTAGAAAACAGCGCCCTTCCTGCCCAGTACCGCGTTGCAAATCCTCGTGATAGCAACGGCTATCACTGCGGTTTGCGCCTTGTCCTGAGCACGAATCCATCGATTTCATTTCAGGCAACTATTTACGGGACAGGACACTAGCCATGCAGCAGCCGCAACCTGCAGCGTCGGCGCGGCTGGACCGCGCGCTGTCGGCGCTGGCCGTCCTGGCCATTCTGTTGTTGGCGCTGCCCTTCCTTTGGGGCTTGACCCGGCCGCCGAGCAGCAACTTCTGGCCCCTGGCCGCGAGCTGGCTGTGTGCGGCCGCCCTGTTGCTGATTTCCACCGTGCAAGCGTTGCTGCGCCCACCCTGGGGTGCTCAGACCTGGGCACGCATCCTGGGCGCTGCGCTGCTGACCGCCACGCTGGCATCGAGCGCCATCGGCCTGGCACAGTACTTTGGTCTGGGCGACGCGCTGTCGCCCTGGGTCTACCCCGCGCCCAGTGGGCAGGCCATGGGCAACCTGCGCCAGCGCAATCAGCAAGCCACACTGCTCAGCTTGGGCGCGTGGGCGCTGGTGTGGTGGGTGGCGCAGCAAGGCGGGCGCGCCGAACGCTTGCGGCGCTGGGCGTGACGCTGGTGTTTTTCATCGTTGTCTTCAACGTCTACCAAGGCGTCAAGGAAGTGAGCCCGGTGGTGCTGGCCAACGCCCGGATGCTGGGCGCCAGCCAGCGGCAATTGCTCCGCTTTGTGTATCTGCCC
>JBATPF010000133.1:0-2030 GCA_049291355.1 Giesbergeria sp. | reverse complement strand
TGGTGCTGGTTCTGGCAAGTGCAGGCCTGCTGGCTATGTATTCCTCGGGGTACGACCACGGCACCCGCTTTGCCGACCATGGGCGCAACATGCTGATTGCTCTGGCGCTGCTGTTTGTCGTGGCGCAGATTCCGCCCCAGCGGCTGATGGCGTTTGCACCGCCGATCTATGCCGCTGGCGTCGCGCTTCTGGTGGCCGTGGCGGTGGCCGGCGTCACCAAGAAGGGCGCGCAGCGCTGGATTGACCTGGGGGTGGTCATCCAGCCGAGCGAGCTGCTCAAGATCGGAATGCCTCTGATGCTGGCCTGGTGGTTTCAGAAACGCGAGGGGCAACTGCGCGCGGTGGACTTTGCCGTGGCAGGGCTGCTGCTGGCCGTGCCGGTGGGCCTGATCATGAAGCAGCCCGATCTGGGCACCTCGCTCCTGGTGTTGGCTGCGGGCCTGTCGGTGATCTTCTTTGCCGGCTTGTCCTGGAAGCTGGTGCTGCCGCCCGTCTTGCTGGGCGCCGTGGGAGTTGCGCTGATTGTGGGTTTTGAGCCCCAGCTCTGTGCCGACGGCGTGCGCTGGCCGTTGCTGCACGACTACCAGCAGCAGCGCATCTGCACGTTGCTGGACCCGACCCGCGACCCGCTGGGCAAGGGGTTTCACATCATCCAGGGCATGATCGCCATTGGCTCGGGCGGAACCTTTGGCAAGGGTTTCATGGCCGGCACGCAGACGCACCTGGAGTTCATTCCAGAACGCACCACCGACTTTATTTTTGCCGCATTTTCCGAAGAGTTCGGGCTGATCGGCAACCTGGTGCTGATCGCCTGCTTTCTGCTGCTGGTGTGGCGCGGCCTGGCCATTGCCATGCATGCAAACACCTTGTTCTCGCGCCTGATGGCCGCAGCCGTCTCCATGATTTTCTTTACCTATGCCTTCGTCAACATGGGCATGGTGAGCGGCATCTTGCCGGTGGTGGGCGTACCCTTGCCGTTCATCAGCTACGGCGGCACGGCCATGGTGACCTTGGGGCTGGCGCTGGGTATCTTGATGTCCATCGTGCGTTCGCAGCGCGACTCCTCGCAGACGCGCTAAAGCGGCGCCATTGCCACGCCGGGCCTCGGAAGGTACAAGGCAGGGGCCAAGCCCTTTTGGTGCAATGAGGAGATCCGCATGGCCGCCAGGTTCGAGCTGAAGAAAACCCGCAACGAAAAATTCGTTTTCAACCTGCTGGCAGCCAATGGCCAGGTGGTGCTGACCAGCGAAACCTACGAGTCCAAAGCCAGCGCGCTGGGCGGCATCGAATCGGTGCGCAAAAATGGGCCCGACGACGCGCGCTACGGCCGCCTTTCTGCCAAGGACGGCTCGCCCTACTTCACCCTCAAGGCGCTCAACGGCCAGGTGATCGGCCAAAGCCAGATGTATTCCGGCGCCAAGGCGCGCGATGGGGGCATCGAGTCCGTGCAGAGCAACGCAGCCGGCGCGGTACTGGACGACCAGACGCTCTGAGTTTGCCCGGCATGGGAACTGCGGCGCCCTGGGCGAGGTTTCGGGGCCGCGCCCTAAAATGCGCCGATGAGTACCCGTACCCCTTCTGCCGCATCCCACGCCGCCCCCACGCGCGGGCGCATCGACCTGGCCGCGAGCCTGCTGCTGACACCGTTTGGCCTGGACGAGAGCCACCTCGCACGCGCCCTGGCCGAGATCCGCGCGCACCGCGTGGACGACGCCGACCTGTATTTTCAGACCACGCGCAGCGAAGGCTGGAGCCTGGAGGAGGGGATCGTCAAAACCGGCTCCTTCTCGATCGACCAGGGCGTGGGCGTGCGCGCCGTCAGTGGCGAGAAGACCGCGTTTGCGTATTCCGACGACATCTCTGAAGCCTCACTGCTCGATGCAGCCCGGACTGTGCGGTCCATTTCGGCGTCAGCGCAACAGGGAAAGGTGCGAGTAGCTTCCAAAAAGATAGCAAAAAGCCGATCGCTGTATGCCGGCCTGGACCCCATTGGCACCTTGGGTAGCGCCGACAAGGTGGCACTCCTGGAG
>JBATPF010000132.1:0-1726 GCA_049291355.1 Giesbergeria sp. | reverse complement strand
GTGTTGGCTCGGTTGCAGCCGGTGATCAACAGCCTGGAGCGCGGCGCCAGCCAATCGCAGATTGCCGAGGTTGACGCCCAACTCGCCATAGCCGAGCGCAAAGTGGCGCGCTACGCGGAACTCGAAGGTGCGGTGCCTCAGTCGGTAATCGATGCGGCAGGCCTGGAGCGCGACGCGCTGCGCAAGCGTCGCGGCGCGCTTCACAGCGGCTTGACTGGGGCGGAAGCCCTGCGTGCTCCGATTTCTGGCGTCGTTAGCGCCTCGAACGTCGTCGCAGGGCAGGTGGTCGACGCGAAGGAAGTTCTGTTTGAGGTGGTGGATCCGTCTCGTCTGTCGGTGGAAGCACTGGCGTACGACCCGGCCCTCACGGCTGGTATCGCTGCCAAAGCAAGCGCTGCTGTGCCTGGGGGCGCACTGGATCTCAACTATGTGGGCACCGGGCGGCAACTGCGCGAGCAGGCGTTGGTGCTGTTGTTCAGCGTGCGTCCGGGCAGCGCGGCCGTTGCAGTAGGGCAGCCTGTGACAGTGCATGCCAACACGTCCCACACCGTCCGTGGCGCGGCGCTTGCGCGCACTGCGGTCATCAAAATTACCTCTGGTGAAACCGCTGTTTGGGTGCATATCGAGGCGGAACGATTCGTGCAACGCAAAGTGACAGTGCAGCCTCTGAGCGCGACCGAACTGGTCGTGACGCAAGGTGTGAGCCAAGGCGATCGGGTGGTAACGGACGGAGCAGGGCTGCTGGCCCAGGTGCGCTGAGATGTTTGCCTTTTTGATTCGCACCAGCCTCAGGCAGCGCCTGATCGTCCTGGGTATCTCGCTGCTGCTGGTCGTCTATGGCGTGCTCACGGTGCGCCAGATGCCGGTGGATGTTTTTCCCGACCTGAACAAGCCGACGGTGACGCTGATGACCGAAGCCGGCGGCATGGCCCCCGAAGAGGTCGAGCAGCTCGTCACCGTCCCCATTGAATCGGGCATGAACGGCATGCCTGGAGTCACCCGCGTGCGCTCGGTCTCCGGCATCGGCTTGTCCATCGTCTATGTAGAGTTTGAATGGGGTTCGGACATCTACCGCAACCGCCAGCAAATCAGCGAGCGTCTGAACCTGGTGCGCGAGCAATTGCCCCCAGGCGTGGTGCCGCAAATGGGGCCGATTTCTTCCATCATGGGGGAAATTCTGTTGATCGCTTTGCCGGCTGACCCGGACAAGGTCAGTGCCATGCAGGTGCGCGAGTACGCCGATTGGGTCATGCGTCCCCGGCTGCTGACAATTCCCGGTATCGCCCAGGTGACGCCCATCGGCGGCGAGGTGCGCCAGTACCGCGTTGAGATCCGCCCCGCACAATTGCAGGCGCTCGGTGTCGAGCGTGAAAAGCTCGAAGGCGCGCTGCGCGATTTCGGTGCCAATACCAGCGGAGGCTTTCTCGAATCTCAGGGACGTGAATACCTGATTCGCCAGATTGGGCGAACCAGCCGCTTGCAGGATCTCCAAAACGTCGTGGTGAGCGTGAAGAACGGGCAACCCATCCTGCTCAGCCAGGTGGCCGACGTGAAGATCGCACCAGCGCTCAAACGCGGCGACGGCGGGTACAACGGCAAGCCCGCCGTCATTTTGTCGGTGCAAAAACAACCCAGCGCCGACAGCGTGACGCTGACCCGCGAAGTCGAGCAAGCGATGGAGGAGCTGAAAAAAGGCCTACCTGCAGGCTTCGAAGCACCCCAGTTC
>JBATPF010000131.1:0-11980 GCA_049291355.1 Giesbergeria sp. | reverse complement strand
CCCTCAACATTGCCGAAGGCCACAAAACCGGCTTCTACCTCGACCAGCGCGATAGCCGCAAGCGCTTTGCCGACAGCGTGCAGCGCCTGCGCCTGCGCCGCGTGCTCAATTGCTATTGCTACACCGGCGGTTTTTCCGTGGCCGCGCTGGCCGGCCCGCGGGCGGCCGGGGTGGAGGATGGCGAGGTGGTGTCGATCGATTCATCCGGCCCGGCGCTCGAGCGCGCCCGCGCGCATGTGGCGCTCAATGGCTTCGATGCTGCGCGCGCGAGCTTTCTGGATGCCGACGTGAATGCCTCGCTGCGCCAGTTCCTGAAAGACGGCCAGCGTTTCGACGCCATCGTCCTCGATCCGCCCAAGTTTGCCGCCACAGCCGCGCGCGCCGAGCGTGCTGCGCGGGCGTACAAGGACATCAACCGCCTCGCGCTGCAGTTGCTGGAGCCGGGTGGGGTACTGTTTACCTTCTCGTGCTCGGGCGGCATCAGCGCCGACCTGTTCCACAAAATCGTGGCCTCGGCGGGAGCCGATGCGGGCGTGAACGGCTACATCTTGGAGCGCCTGGGCGGGGCGCCCGACCATCCGATGACACTGGAGTTTCCAGAAGGCGAGTACCTCAAGGGACTGGTGGTGATGCGCAAGCAGTGAGAACCCCCTGCGGCGCTGCGCTCGCTGGTTGGGCCGGCTCTTGACAGCTCCGCTACAGTCTCCATATCCCCTGTACGACCGCCGTATTGCGCCCGGGCGGGTGCGGCGGGCGCATCTTTCTCAAGGTTTTTTATGTCTCTCATCCCCGCCACCATCCTCACCGGCTTTCTAGGCTCCGGCAAAACGACCTTGCTCAAGCGTTTGCTCAGCGAGGCGCACGGCCAGAAGATCGCCGTCATCGAGAACGAGTTTGGCGAAGAAAACATCGACACCGACATATTGGTGACCGAATCCAAAGAGCAGATCGTGCAGATGAGCAATGGCTGCATCTGCTGCACCATCCGCGAAGACCTGCGCGAAACCTTGCAGCTGCTGGCCGCCAAGCGCCGAAAGGGGCTGCTCGACTTTGACCGCATCGTGATTGAAACCACGGGCCTGGCCGATCCGGGGCCCGTGGCGCAAACCTTTTTCATGGACGAGGAAATTGCCGAGACCTATTTGCTCGACTCCATCGTCACCCTGGTGGATGCGGTGCACGCGCCGCAGCAGCTTGACCAGCGCCAGGAAGCGCGCCGCCAGGTGGGGTTTGCCGACCAGATATTCCTCTCCAAGACCGATCTGGTGAGCGCGCAGGACGTGGCTGACTTGACGCACCGCCTCAAGCACATGAATCCGCGCGCTCCGATCAAGGCGGTGCATTTCGGCGAAGTGCCGATCAATGAGGTGCTCGACCTGCGCGGCTTCAACCTGAATGCCAAGCTCGACATCGACCCGGATTTCCTGAAGCCGGATGATGACCACCATGACCATGACCATGACCATGAACACGGCGAGCATTGCAGCCACCCCTCGCACCAGCACGGCGGCGGGCACGACCATCGCCACGACGACGATGTCAAAAGTTTCGTCTACCGAAGCGCGCGGCCGTTCGAGCCAGCCAAGCTGGAAGATTTTCTGGGCGCCATTGTCAATATCTATGGCCCGCGCATGCTGCGTTACAAAGGGGTTCTGAGCATGACCGGAACGGACCGAAAGGTGATCTTCCAGGGCGTGCACCAGCTCATGGGAAGCGACTTGGGCCCTGCCTGGGCGGAAGGCGAGGTGCGTGAGAGCCGCATGGTGTTCATCGGCATTGAGCTACCGCGCGACATCCTGGAACAAGGCCTGGAGCAGTGCCTGGCACCTTGAGAGCGAAGGGCCACGGATTCTTGCCAGAGCCCTGCGGCCACGCATTTGTGGGTATTTGGCAACGCAGGCTCGGCTGCAAGCCCGTATCGCTACAATCGCGGCCCGGTGAACACCCGGGGGCTTCCTGCCCCTGGCCCGCGCAAGGCGCGACACCCCCCAGCACTGCGAGGAGACAGGAATTGAACGCTCACACCAGCAAACCCAAGCCGGCTGCCAAGGCAGCAACTACGGCAGCAAAAACCGCCGCTCCCAAGACGACGGCCAAGGCCCCTGTGAAATCCTCTGTGAAAACGACCGTAAAAAAAGAAGCGCCCCCTGCCGCCGCTCCGGCTGCCCCTGCCCCCGCCCCGGTGTCGTCCAGCGGTGTGTTGCGCAGTCCGCGCCCTTCCTCGCGGCTGACGCAGCTGACCGTGCCCTCCATGGCGCAGTCGGTGGCTTCTACAGCGGCCAAATCCAGCTATTCCACCCCTGCGCCCTCGCAGGTGCAGATGGCAGTTCCCGTGGCCGCGCCGAAGAAGGACACCAAGCTGGCCAACAACTGGAAAGCCAAGTCGGCCGAGGAATTGAGCGATGCGGAAATACTCGCCATGCCCGATTCCGAATACATGAACGAAAAGCAAGTGGCGTTCTTCCGCCACAAGCTGGTGCTGCTCAAGCAGGACATGCACAACAACGCGGGGGAAACCACCGAGCATCTGCGCGAGGACACCGTGGTGGTGCCCGACCCGGCCGACCGCGCGACGATTGAGGAAGAGCACGCGCTGGAACTGCGCACACGCGACCGTGAGCGCAAACTCCTCAAGAAGATCGAGCAATCCATTGGCCGCATCGATGCCGGCGACTACGGTTATTGCGACGAAACCGGTGAACCTATCGGCGTTGGCCGCCTGTTGGCGCGCCCCACGGCGACGCTTTCGCTCGAAGCCCAGCAACGCCGCGAACTCAAGCAAAAAATGTTTGGTGACTAAGGGGCAGCTGCGCTCGTAAACTGTGCCTCATGAGCAAGGAAGAAACGCAACCCACCGGTCTGTTGTCCAAGGTTGTGCGCTTTGTTCGCAACCCCACGGTCAACTGGACCGATCTGGACTCGATTGAAGCCGATCGGGAGAGCCAGTACAGCAAGCAAATGCTCAAGGAGATGATTGAGCGCAAGCGCCGCAACGATTTCGTGCGTCGGCGCGAGTTCGATCAATTGCGCAAGCTCCGCCAGCGCGACGCTCTCACGGGTCAGCGGGTGGAAGACCCGGCTGCGCGGCCCTCTTTCTTTCAGAGCAGCCTGACCTCGCCCGACGATCGTGCGGTCACGATCAAGAAGATCGACGAGATCGAGGCGCAGATGTCGATGCAGTGGTGGAAAAGCAAGCAAAACTCCGATGCGCCCACCGAACCCATGGGCTTGCAGCCGCCCCGGGCAGGCGCTGCCCAGCGCGCGGACCATTTGGCCGGTGGTACGGCCTTTGCACCGACAGCACCGATGTCCTTGCCGGGCGGTTTGGAGCCTGGAGCGCCGGCCGCGCCGCTGTTTGCCGATAACAGCATGTCCATTGCCGCTTTTGGCAGCGCCGCGCTCGCGCAACCGCAGGACCCTCGCCAACCCCGGACTGCGCAAGCGCCTGCAGTCCCCGAACTGGAGAAATTCGTGCACGAACCCGATCTTGAGGAGGCAGCCATCCGGTTTGCCAACGGCGATCAGGAAGGCGCCGAAGCTGGCTTGCAGGAAGTGTTGGCGCAGCACGTCGACGATGAGCCCGAGCAACTGCTTGAAATATGGATGACGCTGTTTGACCTGTACCGCGCCACCGGTCAGCAGGAGCGTTTTGACACGCTTGCCATCAGCTACGCGGCGCGCTTTGACCGCTCGGCGCCGCTGTGGTTTTCCATGCCCGCGCAATTGGGTCTGGAGGCAGAGCCGGTCGAGGCCGCCGCGCCCGCACGGCGCGACTTTGCCTGGAACGCGCCACCCACCCTCACTCTGCAGACGGTGGCGGCGCTGCAGGCCGCGCTCGGTCGGGCCGCCTCGCCCTGGACGCTGACCTGGTCCCGGTTCACCGCGATCGACCCGGCGGCGGTATCGGCGCTGGCCACCGAATTCACTCGGTGGGCAGAGGAGAACGTACAAATCGTCTTTGTGGGCGTGGACCGCCTCCTGGCGGTGCTCGAAGCACGCACCCAATCGGGCGATCGGGCCCAGGACCCGGAATGGTGGCGTCTGCGGATGGCGGCGCTGCGCTTCATGGGCCGACCGGACGAATTCGAGATGGTGGCGCTGGATTACTGCGTGACCTACGAGGTTTCGCCGCCGTCATGGCAGGCACCGCGTTGCGGCTACAGGGACGACGCAGGCGCCTCACCTGCCGCAGAAGCCGCGGGAGCAGGCGGTGTCGAGCTGATGGCCCGCGCCCAATGGAATGTGCCGGGGCCCAACGGCGAGCCCAGCGCCCCCGCGCCTTTGGTTCCGGAAGCGCCAGGCCTGACAGGCCAGGTGGAGGGCGACGCCACGGCGGCGCTGGAGGCGTTGATCGTCCCCGCCGACCCCAAACAGCCGCTGCAGGTGCGTTGCGACCGGCTGATCCGCATGGACTTTCTGGCGGCCGGTTCGGTGCTCAACTGGACGGCGGAGCAGCAGGCCCACGGCCGTGTGGTGCAGTTTCTGAATCTGCACCGCCTGGTGGCGGTGTTCTTCAACGTGGTGGGCATCAATGAGCATGCCTGGGTGGTGGCCCGCAAGGACTGATGGAACTGGAGACTCTGCGGGCGGCCGCTTGCAAACGAGACGGCTGTCCCCATCTGCCGGCCCTATGGATTCTTCAAACAACGCGCCGGTTTTTCACGGCACCACCATCCTTAGCGTACGGCGCCAGACGCCTGCTGGCATCCAGGTTGCCATTGGCGGCGACGGCCAGGTCACGCTGGGCAACATCATCGTCAAGGGGACTGCCCGCAAGGTGCGCAGGCTTCACCATGGCAAGGTGCTGGCGGGTTTTGCCGGAGCCACGGCCGACGCGTTCACGCTGTTCGAGCGCTTTGAGGCCAAGCTGGAGAAACACCAGGGCCAATTGGTGCGGGCCGCCATCGAACTGACCAAGGACTGGCGCACCGACCGCGTACTGCGCCGGCTGGAAGCCATGTTGGCCGTGGCCGATCTTGAGGCGTCGCTCATCATTACCGGCAATGGCGACGTGCTCGAACCCGAGCAGGGCATCGTGGCCATTGGGTCTGGCGGCGCTTACGCCCACTCGGCCGCCAAGGCCTTGCTGCAGAACACGGAGCTCAGCGCCGCCGAGATCGTCAAGAAATCGCTGGAAATCGCCGGCGAGCTGTGCATCTACACCAACATGCAGCACACCATCGAGACGCTTTGAGCGCCTGTGTAGCAGGCACTATCAAATAAATAGCTGTTAACGCTTATCCATAAAGCGCTAGAGGCCAAAATTACCACTATTTTCATGTCTTCGATGACCCCCCAGGAGATCGTCTCCGAACTCGACCGCCACATCGTCGGCCAAGCCAATGCCAAGCGCGCGGTGGCCATTGCGCTGCGCAACCGCTGGCGCCGCCAGCAGGTGGCGGCCGATCTGCGCCACGAAATCACGCCCAAGAACATTTTGATGATCGGCCCGACGGGGGTCGGCAAGACAGAAATCGCGCGGCGACTGGCGCGGCTGGCCGAGGCGCCCTTCGTGAAGGTGGAAGCGACGAAATTCACCGAAGTGGGCTACGTCGGCAAGGATGTCGACGCCATCATTCGCGATCTCGCCGAAATTTCCGTCAAGCAGCAGCGGGAGATCCACACCCGCAAGGTGCGCGCCCGAGCGGAAGACGCGGCGGAAGAGCGCCTGCTCGATGCCCTGCTGCCGCCCGCCCGCACCGGTGAGCCGAGTGAAGGCGGTACGGCGCGCCAGGTGTTTCGCAAGAAGCTGCGTGAGGGGGAGCTGGACGCACGCGAAATTGAAATTGAGGTGCAGGAAACGCGCCCGCAGCTTGAAATCATGGGGCCCCAGGGCATGGAAGACATGGCCGAGCAGATGCGCGGCCTGTTCAGCCAGATGGGTCAGGAGCGGCGCCACAAGCGGCGCTTGGTCATTGCCGAAGCCCGGCGCCTGCTGATCGACGAGGAGGCCGGCAAGCTGGTCAACGACGAAGAGATCAAGACCCAGGCCATCGCCAACGCCGAACAGAATGGCATCGTCTTCATCGACGAGATCGACAAGGTGGCCACGCGCCAGGAAACCAGCGGCGCCGATGTGTCGCGCCAGGGCGTGCAGCGCGACCTGTTGCCTCTGGTGGAGGGCACTACGGTGTCCACCAAGTACGGAATGGTCAAGACGGACCACATCCTGTTCATCGCCTCGGGCGCGTTTCATCTGGCCAAACCCAGCGACCTGATCCCCGAGTTGCAGGGGCGGTTTCCGATCCGCGTCGAACTCGAATCGCTGTCGGTGCAGGATTTTGAAGCCATCCTGATGGCGACGGACGCCTCGCTGGTGCGCCAGTATCAGGCCTTGCTGGCTACCGAAGGCGTCGCGCTGGAGTTCACCCCCGAGGGCATCACGCGGCTCGCCCACATCGCCTTCGAGGTCAACGAGCGCACCGAGAACATTGGCGCGCGGCGCCTCTCCACGGTCATGGAGCGGCTGCTCGACGAAGTGAGTTTCGACGCCGCCCACCGCAGCGGGCAAACCGTGCACATCGACGCCGCTTACGTGGACGAGCGCCTGCAGGCGCTGAGCCAGGACGAAGACCTCTCGCGCTTCATTCTTTGAGACACGGAGAGAAAAGTTGCACCAGGCCACTCGGTGCAGCTCTCAGGTTTTACTTTCAGTGAAACCGCTAACTGCTTCATACACAAAGGATTTTCTGAAATTCAGAGGGCGAAGTCACGTCTAAGTCCTTGATTTCATTGCAAGAAGATGTTGCAAACCCCCTTGTTCCCCAGGCGTTTCCTGCTACAGTGCAAAAAAGTGCAATTAAGTGGTGAAAAGTGCCGTTTCCTGTTTTGGAGGCGCCCACTGAGCCCAGGAACAGCAGGGGAATGGATTGGTCTTTCAAGGCGCTTCGTCGCTCAGTCTCGATGCCAAGGGTCGGCTCTCCGTGCCGACCCGGTACCGTGACGTGCTGAGCGCCGACGCCGCCGGCCAGCTCACCATCACCAAGCATCCGCACGGCTGCCTGATGGTGTTTCCCCGTCCGGAGTGGGAACAGTTTCGCGATCGCATTGCCCAATTGCCCATGGCCGCCCAGTGGTGGAAGCGCATGTTTCTGGGCAATGCCATGGATGTGGACATGGATGGCACGGGCCGGGTGCTGGTTTCGCCCGAGCTGCGCCAGTCCGCAGGTCTCACGCGCGACGTGCTGCTGCTGGGGATGGGCAAGCATTTCGAACTCTGGGACAAGGCCACTTACGACGCCCAGGAAGCCCAGGCCGTGCAGGGCGAAATGCCTGACGTACTCAAGGATTTTTCATTTTGACCGCCCTGACGGCCCCCGCGCTGCAACACACCACCGTGCTGCTCGATGAGGCGGTGGACGCGTTGCTGGCCGATGCCACCGGCCGCGGCGACGGGCTGTGGATCGACGCCACCTTTGGCCGGGGAGGGCATTCGCGGCGCTTGCTCTCACGGCTGCCGCCTGGGGCAAGGCTTCTGGCGTTCGACAAGGACCCCGAAGCGATCCAAGAAGCAGCGCGCATCCAGGATGCGCGTTTTTCCATTCGCCACGCGGGTTTTCGCGAGTTGGCGGATCTGCCCCCGCAGAGCGCCGCTGGCGTGCTTCTGGACCTGGGCATCAGTTCCCCCCAGATCGATTTGCCCGAACGGGGTTTCAGTTTTCGGTTCGACGGCCCACTGGACATGCGCATGGACACCACGCGGGGCCAAAGCGTGGCCGAGTGGTTGGCCGACGCGCCGGTCGAGAAGATAGCGGAGGTGATACGTGAATACGGTGAAGAACGGTTTGCTGGCCCCATTGCAAAGGCGATTGTTGCTCGGAGGCAGGAGCGCGGTCCTCTGGTCCGCACCGCCGAACTTGCCGATCTCGTGGCTGGCGCGGTCAAAACCCGCGAGGCAGGCCAGAACCCTGCAACGCGCACATTTCAGGCTCTTCGGATTTTCATCAATGCCGAGCTTGAAGAGCTGCAACAGGCGCTAGCAGCCTGTCTGGCGGTGTTGGAGCCGGGCGGGCGGCTGGTGGTCATCAGCTTTCATTCGCTGGAAGACCGCATCGTCAAGCAGTTCATCGCGCTGCACTCCAAGCAGGTGTTTGACCGGCGCGCGCCCTTTGCTGAGCCGCGTGCCATGCAGTTCGAGGCGCTGGCACGGGTGCGTCCCAGCGCGGCCGAAGTGGCTGCCAACCCGCGCTCGCGCAGCGCCATCATGCGCGTTGCCCGGCGCACCGAGGCCTGAGGCGTGGCGCGCGTCAACCTCTTGCTGATCGTGCTCGTGCTGGGCAGCGCGCTGTACCTTGTGCACACGCAGTACGAGTCGCGCCAGCTCTACACCGCGCTGGATCGCGCCCACAGTGAGATGCGGCGCCTGGACACCGAGCACGACCGCCTGCAGGTAGAAAAACGCGCCCAGGCCACGCCGCTGCGCGTCGAAGCATTGGCGCGCGCGCAGCTCAAGATGCGCTCGGCCACGCCGGCCATTACGCGCTACATCTCCCAGCCGCAGGCTGCTGCAGCCGGTCTGTCGGCCGGTCAGAACCCTGTGGCGCCAGCGTCTGCTGCCTCGGTAGCCGAAGGGCGCCCATGAGTCGCAGCGTGCGCTACACCATGAGCCCCTTGCTGGCGAGCAAAACGCCCGTCTGGCGCAGCAAATTCATTGTCGCCATGGTGGCGCTGGGTTTTGTGGCGCTCGGCGCCCGCGCGTCTTATGTGCAGGTCATCAACAACGCCTTTTTCCAGCGCCAGGGCGAGGTGCGCTTTGCGCGCACTCTGGAGCTGCCGGCCAACCGCGGCCGCATTCTGGACCGCAACGGCTTCATTCTGGCCTCCAGCGTGCCGGCCGCCAGCATCTGGGCCATCCCCGAAGACGTCGAACAAGGGACGCCCGAAGCCAAGGCGCAGCTCAAGGAGCTGGCGCGCCTGCTCGAACTGCCCTATGCCACGCTGATAGCCAAGCTGGCCGATGAGGACAAGACCTTTGTCTGGCTGCAGCGCCAGCTCGAATGGGACGTCGGTCAGAAAATCGCCGAGCTCAAGATCAAGGGCATCTACCAGCGCAAGGAGTACAAGCGCGAGTACCCGGAAGGCGAAGCCGCAGCGCATGTAGTGGGGTTTACCAATGTGGAAGACAAGGGCCAGGAAGGGATGGAGCTGGCCTTCAACGATCTCCTCGCCGGCAAGAGCGGCTCGCGCCGCGTCATCAAGGACCGCATGGGCCGCGTCGTCGAGGGCGTGGGCGAAGACCTGCTCCCGGTGGACGGGCGCGACATGGAGTTGTCCATCGACAGCAAGGTGCAGTTCTTTGCGTACCAGAAGCTGCGCGATCAGGTCATTGCGCAAAAAGCCAAGGCGGGAAGCGTCGTGGTGCTCGATGCGATCACCGGCGAAGTGCTGGCTCTGGCCAACTACCCCAGCTATGTGCCCGACAAGCGGCGCAACCTGAGCGGCGAGCAGTTGCGCAACCGCGCGCTCACCGACACCTTTGAGCCGGGCTCGACCATGAAGCCCTTCACTATTGGCCTGGCGCTCAACAGCGGGCGCGTCAAGCCCAGCACGCTGGTGGACACCACGCCGGGTCGCCTGACCATCACCGGCTCGACCATCTCCGACACGCACAACTACGGCGTGTTGACGGTGGAGGGCGTGATCCAGAAATCGAGCAACGTGGGCACTACCAAAATCGCCATGCAGATGCCGGCGCGCGAGATGTGGGAAACCTTCTCTGCTGCCGGCTTTGGCCAGAAGCCCCAGCTCAGCTTCCCCGGTGTGGTCAGCGGCAAACTGCGGCCCTACAAATCCTGGCGCCCCATCGAGCAGGCCACCATGTCCTATGGCTATGGACTCTCGGCCAGCCTGTTCCAGATGGCGCGCTCGTACACCGTGTTCGCGCACAACGGCCAGATCATTCCGGCCACCATGCTCAAGACCGATGCGCCGGCTGTGGGCGTTCCCGTGTTTACGCAGCGCACCGCAGACGCAGTGCGCAAGATGCTGCAAATGGCCGCCGGCCCGGGCGGCACCGGCCAAAAGGCGCAGACCCTGGGCTATTCCGTGGGCGGCAAATCGGGTACCGCGCGCAAGCAGGTGGGCAAGGGCTACTCCACCACCAAGTACCGCGCCTGGTTCACCGGCATGGCGCCCATCGACAAGCCGCGCATCATTGTTGCGGTGATGGTGGACGAGCCCAGCAATGGCGTGATCTATGGCGGCGCGGTGGCCGCCCCAGTGTTTAGCGAAGTCGTGCAGCAGACGTTGCGCCTGATGGGCGTGCAGCCCGACATGGCGGTCAAGCCGCAGATCGTGGCCGACGTCGTGGAGGAGCCGCTGTGACGCGCACGCTGCCCACCACCACCGAAGCCCTGGCCTGGCTGCGCGAGCGCAGCACCGGCACGCTGCAGACCGACAGCCGCCGCATTGCGCCGGGCGACGCCTTCATTGCCTGGCCGGGCGCGGCCATCGATGCGCGTGCGCATCTGGCCGATGCGCGCACGCGCGGTGCCAGCGCTTGTCTTGTCGAGGCGGCCGGTGCAGAGGCGTTTGATGTCGCGGGAGCCGATGTGGCCTTGCTTGCGAACCTCAAAGCCGCCACGGGCGCGCTGGCTGCGGCCTGGTTTGGCGCGCCCTCAGAGGCCTTGCAAGTCGTGGCCTTCACGGGCACCAACGGCAAGACCAGCAGCGCGTGTTGGCTGGCACAGGCGCTATCAAATTGCGAGCTTCCGGCTCTTTCCCCGTGTGCGCTAGTGGGTACTTTGGGTATGGGTTTTCCGCATTCTTTGCAGGAAACTGGTCTGACCACGCCCGACCCGGTGCGCTTGCAGCGCGGTTTGCGGGCTTTGGTGGATGCGGGCGCGAAATCCTGCGCGATCGAGGCCTCGTCGATTGGCCTGGCCGAGCACCGGCTGGCGGGCATGCAGATCTCGGTTGCGGTGTTCACCAATTTCACGCAGGACCATCTGGATTACCACGGCAGCATGGAGGCCTACCTGGCCGCCAAGCGCGCGCTGTTCGCTTGGCCAGGGCTGCGCGCCGCTGTGCTCAACATTGACGACACCGCGGGTGCGCAGATGCAGGCCCAAGTAGAGAGCGCTGGGCTGGACGTGTGGACGGTGTCGCAAAGCGGCCCTGCGCGCTTGTGCGCCCGCGAAGTCGAACTGGGCCCGCAAGGTCTGCAATGCTTGATCCGCGAGGGTGAGCAGCAATTGCGCCTGCAGACCGCGCTCATTGGCCAATACAACATCTCCAACCTGCTCGGCGTCATCGGTGCCATGCGCGCGCTGGGCGTGCCGCTCGATGCGGCCGTGCGTGCCTGCGAGCGCCTGAGCCCGGTGCCGGGGCGCATGGAGCGCCTGCTCTCGCCCGGCCAGCCGCTGGTGGCGGTGGACTACGCCCACACACCCGACGCGCTGGAGAAGGCCTTGCAGGCGCTGCGCCCGCTGGCCAGGGCGCGTGGTGGCGCGCTGTGGTGCGTGTTTGGCTGCGGTGGCGACCGCGACGCCGGCAAGCGCCCCCTGATGGGCGCCGCAGCGCAGCTCCACGCCGATCGGGTGGTGGTCACCAGCGACAACCCGCGCAGTGAAGACCCGGTGGCCATCCTGCATCAGATCCTGCTGGGCACCATCGCCGGCGCCACGGTACGGGCCGAGACCGACCGCGCGGCCGCCATTGCGCAGGTGCTGGCACAGGCTGCACCGGCCGACGTGGTGCTGATCGCCGGCAAGGGCCACGAGGCCTGGCAGGAAACCGCTGGCGTCAAGCGGCCGTTCTCCGATCTGGAACACGCGCGCGCCGCGCTGCAGCTTCGGGAGGTGGCGGCATGACGATGATGTCTCTGCAAAACGCGCTGGACTGGGTGCGTGCCACGCAGCCCCAGGCGCGGCTGGTGGGATCGCCCGCCACCCTTATCGCGCGTGTGCACACCGATACCCGCAGCCTGCTGCCGGGCGATCTGTTTGTGGCGCTGCGCGGCGAGCACTTTGACGCCCAGGCC
>JBATPF010000130.1:0-2268 GCA_049291355.1 Giesbergeria sp. | reverse complement strand
CCACATGCCCATGGACGTATTGCTGGGCAAGCCGCCCAAGATGCACCGCGACGTCACCCGCGTGGCCCGCACCGCCCAGCCGATGGACGCCACGGGCGTGGCGCTTAAACAGGCGGCGCTCGATGTGCTCAGTCACCCCACCGTGGCGTCCAAGCGCTTCCTCATCACCATTGGCGACCGCACCGTGGGCGGCCTGACGCACCGCGATCAGATGGTGGGCCCCTGGCAGGTTCCAGTGGCGGACTGCGCCGTCACCCTGGCCGACTACGCCGGTTTCGCTGGCGAAGCCATGGCGCTGGGCGAACGCACGCCGATTGCTTCCATCGACGCGCCGGCATCCGGCCGCATGGCGGTGGCAGAAGCCATCACCAACCTCCTGGCGGCCCCGATTGAGCTGGCCCGCGTCAAGCTCTCCGCCAACTGGATGGCGGCCTGTGGCGAAATTGGCGAAGACGCCGCGCTGTACGACACCGTGCGCGCCGTCGGCATGGAGCTGTGCCCTGCGCTGGGCATTTCCATCCCCGTCGGCAAGGACAGCCTGTCGATGCGCACGCAGTGGCAGCACGAGGGCAGCAACGGGAGCGAGGCCAAAAAAGTGGTCTCGCCGGTCAGCCTGATCGTCACCGCCTTTGCCACCTTGCCGGACGTGCGCGGCACGCTCACGCCGCAGCTCGCGCGGGGCGTGGACAGCACGCTGATCCTCATCGACCTGGGCAAGGGCCAGGCGCGCATGGGTGGCAGCATCCTCGCGCAGACCCTGGGCCAGAGCGGCGGCGCGGTGCCCGATCAGGACGATGCCCAAGACCTGAAAAACCTCGTCGCTGCAGTGAATGCCCTGCGCGCCGAAGGAAAAATTCTCGCCTACCACGACCGCAGCGATGGCGGCCTGTTTGCCGCCGCCTTTGAAATGGCGATTGCCGGGCAGGTGGGCGTGGCGCTCAACATCGACATGCTGCTGACCGAAGGCGACGGCGTGAGCGACAGCCGCATGGAAGCGGGCGACGCCAAGAACTGGGCGCAGCAGATGAGCGTGCGCCGCGACGAGCTGGCGCTCAAGGCGCTGTTCAACGAAGAGCTGGGCGTGCTGCTGCAGGTGGCGGCCCCCAGCCGTGATGCGGTGATGCAAACCCTGCGCGCGCACGGCCTGTCGCGCTTCTCGCATGTGGTGGGAAGTACCCGGCCCGAGCATTCGACCATCGATGTCGGCAAAAACAAGCTCAGCGTCTGGCGCGATACGCGGGAGGTCTTCTCGGCCAGCCTGCACGACCTGCACCAGGTATGGGACAGCGTGAGCTGGAAGATCTGCCAGCAGCGCGACAACCCCGATTGCGCCGACGCCGAGCACGCCAGCCGTGGTTTGGTCAGCGACCCTGGTTTGCACGTGCAGCTCACGTTCGACCCGGGCGAGGATGTCGCCGCGCCCTTTGTCCACGGCGCGCGCCCGCGCGTGGCCGTGCTGCGCGAGCAGGGCGTCAATTCGCATGTGGAAATGGCCTACGCCTTCACCCAAGCCGGCTTCGAGGCGGTCGACGTGCACATGACCGACCTGCAAGCCGGCCGCGCCGACCTGCAAAACTTCGCTGGCCTGGTGGCCTGCGGGGGCTTCAGCTACGGCGACACGCTGGGCGCCGGCATTGGCTGGGCGCGGTCGATTACCTTCAACCCGCGCCTGGCCGAGCAGTTCGCCGCCTTTTTCGCGCGCGGCGACACCTTTGGCCTGGGCGTGTGCAACGGCTGCCAGATGTTTGCCGAGCTGGCCGACATCATCCCCGGTGCCGCGCACTGGCCGCGCTTTACCACCAACCAGAGCGAGCGCTTCGAGGCGCGGCTGTCGCTGGTGGAGGTGCTCGACTCGCCCAGCCTGTTCTTCGCCGGCATGGCGGGCAGCCGCCTGCCGATCGCCCTGGCGCATGGCGAGGGCTACGCCAACTTTGCGCAGCGCGGCGACGCGTCCCAGGCCATCGCCGCCATGCGCTTTGTCGATCACCACGGCGCGGCGACCGAGCAGTACCCCTTCAACCCCAACGGCAGCACCGGTGGCCTCACGGCGGTGACCACGGCGGACGGACGCTTCACGGCCATGATGCCGCACCCGGAGCGGGTGTTCCGCAACGTGCAGATGAGCTGGACCGACCTGGCGGGCACCGGCGGCCTGGACGCAGCCAGCCCCTGGATGCGCCTGTGGCGCAACGCGCGGCGCTGGGTCGCTTGAGCGTCGTTTGAGTCGATTCACTATGAAAAATATAGCTATCAGCGCATGTCCTACAA
>JBATPF010000129.1:0-9103 GCA_049291355.1 Giesbergeria sp. | reverse complement strand
GGTGCGCTGCAGGTAACGCGCCACGCGGCCACCGAGCGCCCTTTTACCGGCAAGTACGAAGCACATTGGCAGGATGGCAGCTACCACTGCGTCTGCTGCGGCAACAGGCTGTTTGACGCCGGCACCAAGTTTGACGCCGGCTGCGGCTGGCCCAGCTTCTCGCAGGCGGTGCCCGGCGCCATCAAAGAAAACGTGGATCTAAGCCACGGCATGCGGCGGGTGGAAACGGTTTGTGCACAATGCGGCTCGCATCTGGGTCACGTGTTTGAGGACGGCCCCACCCCGACCGGACTGCGTTACTGCATGAATTCTGCCTCCCTCGACTTTGAAACCAAGGCCCCCTGACCTAGCCGCTGACCCAGCGCCCCTTCATGAAACTGCTGATCGACTTTTTCCCCATCATCCTGTTCTTCGTGGCCTTCAAGTTCTGGGGCATCTACGTGGCAACGGGCGTGGCCATTGCCGCGACTGTGCTGCAGATCGCCTATCTGCGCTACAAGCACGGCAAGGTGGAAGCCATGCAATGGGTCAGTCTGGGCGTCATCGTGGTATTTGGCGGTGCCACGCTGCTGGCGCACAGCGACACCTTCATCAAATGGAAACCCACCGTGCTGTACTGGCTGATGGGCGGCGCCCTGCTGGTGGGCCAGTGGATGTTTCGCCGCAACCTCATCAAAAGCCTGATGGGCGCGCAAATGGAGCTGCCCGAGCCCGCCTGGAACGCCCTGAACTGGGCTTGGAGCGGATTCTTTGTCGCCATGGGGTTTCTTAATTTGTGGGTGGCTTTCAACTTCGATACCGATACCTGGGTGAACTTCAAGCTCTTTGGCGGACTCGGACTGATGCTGGCCTTTGTGCTGGCGCAGGCCGTGTTCCTCAGCCGCTATGTCAAAGACACCGAACCCGAAAAGGACCCACTGCCATGACCAGCCCCTTGGCCATCACCGCTCCCGCCATGGACGCCGCCTTGCGCACGGCGCTCACGCCGACGCAGCTCCAGGTACTGGACGAAAGCTACCAGCACGAAGGCCATGCAGGCGCCAATGGCACGGGCTTTGGCACCCATTTCCGGGTGCGCATCGCGTCACCAGCGCTTACAGGTCTGCCCCGCGTCAAACAGCACAGGCTTGTGTATGATGCGCTGCAAGAATTTATCGACGGAGGCGCTCACGCCATCGCCATTGAGGTTCTTTGATCCCACCCGGCAACGCGGTGCGGCTCGCCGGCAGTCTGCCGGCACCTTTTCCACCTTTTGGATTTCGAATGAAGAAACAGCTTTTGTCCGGCCTTGTGGCCGCCGCCTTGCTGGGCACCGTGGCATTGCCTGTGGCCGCCCAGAATATTGCCGTGGTCAACGGCAAGGCCATTCCCAAAGAGCGCGCCGACGTGCTGCGCCAACAGGTTGAGCGCTCCGGACGCCCGGTCACGCCTGACATCGAAAAGCAGATCAAGGACGAAGTCATTGCGCGCGAAATCTTCCTGCAGGAAGCAGCCAAACGCAACCTCGAAAAAGACCCCGACTTCAAGGTGCAGATGGAGCTGGCCCGCCAGACCATTCTGATCCGCGAACTGTTTGCCGACTTCCAGAAGAACAACCCCGTCACCGACGCCGAAATCAAGGCCGAATACGACAAGTTCGTTGCAGCCAACAGCGGCAAGGAATACAAGGTCAGCCACATCCTGGTGGATAAGGAAGACGAGGCCAAGGCCATCATCGCTTCCATCAAGAAGGGCGCCAAGTTTGAAGACATTGCCAAGAAGCAGTCGAAGGACCCAGGTTCGGGCGCCAAGGGCGGCAACCTTGATTGGGCCAACCCCAGCAGCTACGTGGCCGAGTTCACAGAAGCGCTGATCAAGCTCGACAAGGGCAAGATGACGCAGACCCCGGTGAAAAGCCAGTTTGGCTGGCACGTGATTCGTCTGGACGACGTGCGCCAAGCCGAGCTGCCCAAGCTCGAAGACGTCAAGGCCCAGGTGGCACAGCAACTGCAGCAGCAGAAACTGGCCAAGTTCCAGGAAGACCTGCGCGCCAAATCAAAGATCGAATAACACCGAATTTTCCGGTGCACCCAAAACGCGGCCTCGGCCGCGTTTTTTTATTAGGACTTACGCACAATGGTCCCAGCTAGGCCTTCCGACGCAGACAGTACAGGCGTACGGCAAGGAGGAACAACGACGCTGGGGCAGTTTTGCGTAAGTCCTGTTTATGCCGCTTTGGCGGCCATCAGCCAGGCCAGCGCGGTCAACGCCGCAATCATCGCGGGCTGGTGCAGCAAGTAGTACGAAAGGCTCCATCGTCCCAGCTGTGCAAGCGGCCGGGCAGCGCGCGGCACGGGTGCCGTGAGCCAGGCGGGCCGCTGCGCAACGAGCCATTGCCCGGCAGCAAGACCCCACCACATCACCCCCAACCAAGGCAGCACGGGCACATAGTCTTCGGTGAAAGGTTTGCGCGAAATCAGCCCCAGCCAGTTGAGCGCTCGCGCATTCATGAAGGGCGCCCAGTCGGCGAGCGCGCCGCCGAGCAGCCATCGCGCCAGCCAGGGCAAGAGCAGCGCCAGCAAACCCGCGGCCCAAAGCCAGCGCCCCCACCCGGCCGTGAGGCGAGCCAGCAGCAACATGACCGCCATGCCATGCAGCACGCCAAAGTAAATGAAGCTGCGCGGAAACATCAACCAGGAGCCCACGCTGACCAGCATGGCAGCGGCCAGCACCTGCAGCCAGCGGCGTGAGAAACGGCCCCAGCCAATGCCATGCGCCTGCGCCACCGCCTGGCCCAGCCCGGCGCACAACAAGAACAGAGTGACGATGGCTGTGCGCTGCCCGGTCCAGAACGGATCGCCCAGAAAATTCTGCGGCCACCAGCCGAAGTAGCTCAGATCGAAGCAGAAATGAAAGACCGTCATCCACACCATGGCAAGGCCACGCAAGGCGTCGATGGCGGCGTAGCGCTGGGGCAGAGGGGGGATGCGGGAACGGTCAGGCATGCAGGGCAGGCTCAGTCTTGAGCGCGACATAGAGGTCACGATTCTCGCGCAGCCATGAAAAAAGGACTTGCAGCGTGTGCTGCAAGTCCTCGGTTCGGTGGTCGGAGCGGCGGGATTCGAACTCGCGACCCTCTGCTCCCAAAGCAGATGCGCTACCAGGCTGCGCTACGCTCCGACAGCTAGTATTCTAACCTGCACATTTCCTTCAATTTGGCACAAAAGGCCCGTGCATGAAAAGAAAATCGGGCGGCGAATGCCGGTCGGTCAGCGCGAAGGGCCTGGGCCCCGGCCCGCGAGATGGCGGAAAGTGATGCGGCCCTTGGTCAGGTCGTACGGCGAGAGTTCCAGCGATACTTTGTCGCCCGCAAGGATACGGATATGGTGCTTGCGCATCTTGCCGCCGGTGTAGGCGATCAGTTGATGCCCGTTCTCCAGCGTCACGCGAAAGCGCGAATCGGGCAACACCTCGGTCACACTGCCCTGCATTTCGATCAGTTCTTCTTTGGCCATTTTCAATCTCTGGTAAACAATTCAATCCGCCCGCTGGCTTTGCCCCTGGCGCCATCACCAACATCGGGTTGCTACAGCGTGCACTGCCCGTTCGGTAAGAACAGACGCGCTGTGCATTGCGGTCGGGGGGTTGCTGCACCCGCAGCGCAGCTCGGTAGGAAGGCCGGCGTGACGGCTTCAATGGACAGGCGGGGCGCAGGCCCTTAGCCAGTCGATTGTAGCGTGACGCGCTGTATTTGACTACATCGCCCTGGCAGCCGCGTCTATAGAATCGCCCGCCACACCTGCACTTGACGCCTTGCCATGCCCGATTCGTTTGCTGTCTCCCTCCAGTACCTGCTGCCCAAGCAAGCGCTGACCGTCCTCGCCGGCAAGATAGCCTCGGCCCGCGCCGGCTGGTTCACCACCGCCCTGGTACGCGCGTTTGTCTCACATTACGACGTCGACATGACCGAAGCCGAGCAGGCGGACCCAGCGGCCTACCCCAGTTTCAACGCCTTCTTCACGCGCGCGCTGCAGCCGGGCGCGCGGCCAATTTCAGCGGCCGAATGGGTCTGCCCGGTGGATGGCGCCATCAGCCAGTTCGGCGCCATCGAGCAGGACCAGATTTTCCAGGCCAAGGGCCACCACTATTCGACCACCGCGTTGCTGGGCGGAGATGCGGCGCTGGCCGCGCGGTTCAACAATGGGCAATTCGCCACCATTTACCTGAGCCCGCGCGACTACCACCGCATCCACATGCCCTGCGCCGGGCGCTTGACCCGTATGGTGCATGTGCCGGGCGACCTGTTTTCGGTCAACCCAGCCACCGCGCGGGGTGTGCCGGGCCTGTTTGCGCGCAACGAACGCGTGGTCTGCGCGTTTGAGGGGGCGCAAGGCCCGTTTGTCATGGTGTTGGTGGGCGCCACCATTGTGGGCAGCATGGCCACGGTGTGGCACGGTCTCGTCAACCCGCCGCGCACCGGGGTGCTGCGGCATTGGGACTACCCGGAAGGCAAAGTCGTGCTGAAAAAGGGGGAAGAGATGGGGCGCTTCCAGCTTGGCTCCACGGTCGTCCTGCTGTTCCCCCACGGCCCGCTAGACTTCAGCGCCCACTGGGAAAGCGGGGGCGCGGTGCGTCTGGGCCAAGCCATGGCCGAGCGCAGCACTGACACGAGTTCACCAACGACTTCGTCTATGGACGCAAAGACGACGCCAGGCCGTTGACTAGATGAGAAATCGGGGACCGAATTTCGGGAAGCTGGAAGTTGGCAGCCCCGCAGCTGCCGCAAGCAACTGTGCCCAAAACAAGCCAAGGGCATCACAGGGGTGCAGGGCACGATTCGCGCCGAACCCTTGACACTGGTCAACGGAAACGAGCGACTGACCTTGCGCTTTGACTGCAAGCCCTGTGAAATGCATGTCGTCGGCAAAATCAAACGCCATGTGCTCCAGCAGGCGCACGAAACTCCAGTCCACTTTTACACCCACCGTCCGCAGCGGGCGCCCTGATGCGCGACACCCTACGGGCCTTGGAAAGCACCATGCCCAGCCTCTCACTGCACCGCCCTGTTTCATCGCCTTTTGCCTGGAAGCTCCTGGCCGCATGAGTGCCGCTGCCTGGGCCTGGATGCAGTTTGCTGCCTGCGCGGCCTTGATCGGTACCGCAGGCTTTCAGCTCTCGCGCTATGGCGATGCCATCGCGCGGCACACCGGGCTGTCGGGGAGCTGGATTGGCCTGACGCTGGTTGCCAGCGTCACCTCTCTGCCCGAGCTGGCCACCGGCATTACCAGCGTGACCCTGGCCCAGGCGCCCAACCTGGCAGTGGGCAATGCCGTGGGCAGTTGCGTGCTGAACCTGGCATTTCTCGTGGTGATTGACCTGCTGCACCGGCGCGAACCCGTCTGGAGCCGCGCCAACCGGGGCCATGTGCTGGCCGCTGCTTTTGGCGTGGTGCTGCTGGGCTTTTTACTGCTGGGCTTGCTGATCGGCCAACTGGCGCCACATCCCGCCACGGGCCCGGCCACCCAGGCTTCACGCTGGGGGCTGGGGCTGATGACGCCCGTCATGCTAGTGTTGTATGTGGTCGCCATGCGCGTTGTCTTTGCCTATGAACGCGCCCACCCAACCGAAGCGGACATGGAGCCAGCTTCGGCCCCTGCAGCCACTTTGCTGCGCCAGGCCATTGCGCGCTTTGCACTGGCGGCGCTGGTGGTGGTGCTCGCAGGGTTGTGGCTACCCTTCGCTGCGATTGACCTGGCACACGCCATGGGCTGGAACCGCAGTTTTGTCGGCAGCCTGTTCGTGGCCATGGCCACCACCCTGCCGGAGCTGGCCGTCACCCTGTCGGCCCTGCGCCTGGGTGCGCTCGACATGGCCATTGGCAACCTGCTGGGCAGCAACCTGTTCAACGTCACCATCATTGCCGTAGACGACCTTTTTTACCGCCAGGGCGCCCTGTTGGCTGACGTTTCGCTGGTGCACGCCGTCTCGGCCGCATCGGCCATCGTGATGACCGGCCTGGCCATGGTCGGCCTGTTCTTCCGCCCACGCGACCGGGTTCTGCGCGCCGTAGGCGCCGTCAGCCTGGCCCTTGTGGCGGTCTACCTGCTCAACACCTACGTGATTTTTCTGCATGGCAACTGACCCGGCCCAGCCATCTCCTGAAGCCCCTGCGCCCACGGATGGCGCACACCTGCGCGACATCCCGGACCTGGCCCGCGCCCATGGTGTGGACCCCGACACCGGCCTGCATCCCGACGAAGCGGGACGCCGCGCCACCCTGCATGGCGCGAACGAACTGGCGGGCACCGCGTCGCGCGGATGGCCCAGCCTGCTGGTCGATCAATTCAAGGATTTCATGGTTCTGGTGCTGCTGGGCGCCGCCATCGTTTCAGGCCTGGTGGGAGAACTGACAGACACACTGGTCATTCTGGTCATCGTGGTGCTCAATGCCGTCATCGGTTTCGTGCAGGCCTGGCGCGCCGACAAGGCCATGGCGGCGCTGCAGCAATTGGCGGCCGCGCATGCCACCGTGCTGCGCGGCGGAGAGGTGCAGGACCTGGCCGCCAGCGCCCTGGTGCCGGGCGACATCGTGCTGCTGGAGGCTGGAAACCAGATTCCAGCCGACCTGCGCCTCATCGAAATTGCGCAACTGCAGGTGGACGAGTCGGCGCTGACGGGCGAATCGGTCACCGTAGCCAAACAGACCGGCACCCTGGCCTTTGAAGGTGCCAGTGCCCTGGGCGACCGCACCAACATGGCATTCAAGGGCACCACCGCCACCCATGGCCGAGCCCGTGGCCTGGTGGTGGCCACCGGCATGCACACCGAGCTGGGCAAAGTAGCCCGGTTGCTCGACAGCGAGGACCGCAGCACCCCCTTGCAATTGCGCCTGGCCGCATTCGGCAAGCGCCTGGCACTGGCGGTGCTGGGCATCTGCGCGATCATTTTCGTGGTGGGCGTGCTGCGCGGCGAGGCACCCTTGCTGATGGCGCTCACGGCCATCAGCCTGGCCGTGGCGGCCATCCCCGAAGCGCTGCCCGCGGTGGTGACGGTGCTGCTGGCGCTGGGCGCACGCCGCATGGTGGCTGTGCATGCGCTGGTGCGCCGCCTGCCTTCAGTCGAAACTCTGGGCTCGGTCACCACCATTTGCTCCGACAAGACCGGCACCCTCACCCAGAACCGCATGCAGGCAGAACAACTGCTGGCCCTGGGCCAGCGCTGGACACCGGGCGACGCCCTACCCGGCCCCGTGCACCACGAAGCGCTGCGCGCCGCAGCCCTGTGCAACGACGCAACGCGCCACGGGCACAACGGCACCGATGAAAGCGACACACCCGCCACGGCCAACCCCTGGGTGGGCGACCCCACCGAAACCGCTCTGGTACTGGCTGCGCACGCGGGCGGGTTGGACAAGGAGCAGCTGGACCACACGTGCCCGCGCGTGCAGGAACAGCCCTTCGATTCCGACCGCAAGCGCATGACGACCTTCCACCGGGAGGGCGATGGCTTTGTGGCCTACACCAAGGGCGCGCCCGAATCGGTGCTGCCGCGCTGCACCGCGCAATGGACGCCCGAAGGCGGCGCCCCACTCGACGGGGCCAGCGTACTGGCCACCGCCTCCACCCTGGCCGCACAGGGCCTGCGCGTGCTGGCCCTGGCCCGGCGCCACCATGCCTGCCTGCCCGATACCAATGCGCTCGATGCCGTGGAAAGCCAGCTCGAACTGCTGGGCCTGATCGCCCTTATCGACCCGCCCCGCCCCGAGGCGCAGGCCGCCGTGCGCGACTGCATCAGTGCGGGCATCACCCCTGTGATGATCACCGGCGACCACCCCGCCACAGCACGCGCCATTGCGCACCGCCTGGGTATCGTGACTCGCAGCGACGCCCCGGTGCTCACCGGCGCCGATCTGGCCACGCTGGACGCTGCGGCCCTGCGTGCGCAGGTCGAGCAGGTGCACGTGTATGCCCGGGTCGACCCGGAACAAAAGATTCGCATCGTCGAGGCGCTGCAGGCCCAGGGGCATTTCGTGGCCATGACCGGCGATGGCGTGAACGACGCCCCGGCCCTCAAACGCGCCGACATTGGCGTGGCCATGGGGCGTGGCGGCACCGATGTGGCACGCGAAGCCAGCAGCCTGGTGCTGCTGGACGACAACTTCGCCACCATCGTGGCCGCAGTGAAGGAGGGGCGCCGCATCTACGACAACATCCGCAAGTTTGTGCGCTATGCCATGACCGGCAACTCGGGTGAGGTCTGGACCATCTTCCTCGCACCACTGCTGTTTCTGCCCATTCCGCTGCTGCCTATCCACATCCTGTCGGTCAATCTGGTCACCGATGGCCTGCCCGGCCTGGCTCTGGCGGCCGAACCGGCCGAGCGCGGCATCATGCAGCGCCCACCCAGACCCCCGACCGAAAGCCTGTTCGCCCATGGCATGTGGCAGCACATCCTGTTCATGGGCCTGTTGATTGCCGGGTTGTGCCTGGCCGTGCAGGCCTGGGCCTTGCACACCGGCCATGCCCACTGGCAAACCATGGTGTTCACGGTGCTCACGCTGGCCCAGATGGCCCATGTGCTGGGAATCCGCTCCGAGAGCGAGCCCCTGTGGCGCCTGGGCCTGGGCAGCAACCGCCCGCTGCTCTACGCGGTGCTGCTGACCTTTGGGCTGCAGATGGCCACCATCTATGTGCCCTTCCTCAACCCCATCTTCAAGACCGCGCCGCTGAGCCTGTTGGAACTGGGCCTGTGTCTGGCGGCCGCGCTGGTGGTGTACGCAGCGGCGGAGCTGGAGAAAACCTGGCGCCGGTGGCGCATAAGCACATAGCCAATTCGTAGAATCGGTCCGCGCTCTGCGTGCAACAATTCATCGCATACTCCGCGCCGCCGCGCAGTCCCTTCGTTCACCCTCAGGAAGCTGTCCCATGCACATTGAAACCCTTGCCGTCCACGCCGGCTACAAGCCCGACCCGACCACCAAGTCTGCCGCCGTTCCGCTGTACCAGACGACGGCCTATGCCTTCGACAACGCCCAGCACGGCGCTGATCTGTTTGACCTGAAGGTGGCGGGCAACATCTACACCCGCATCATGAACCCGACCACCGATGTGCTCGAGCAGCGCGT
>JBATPF010000128.1:0-7720 GCA_049291355.1 Giesbergeria sp. | reverse complement strand
TCGAAAGGTGAGGTGCTGGCGGGGGTTCCTCTGGCTCCGCGCGAGCGTACCGAGTGGATGCCGTGGTCCAGGCGCACCAACGCGTACGAGGTCCCAGTGTCTCCCGTGGGCAACAACTTGGTACTGCGCGCACAGGCCTACCGCACCTCGCTCGGCCTGGTTGGCAGCGGTTTGTTCTGGCTGGTCGGTACGCTGAGCGCCATGACGGCGTGGATGCTGATCGCCACCTGGCGCCATACCCGCAGGCGCATGCAGGCCCAGCAGGCGCTGGTGCAGGAGACGAACTTTCGCCGCGCCATGGAAAACTCGGTGCTGACGGGCATGCGAGCGCTTGATCTCAACGGCACGATTACTTATGTCAATGCCGCCTTCTGCCAGATGACGGGCTGGACCGAAGAAGAGCTGGTGGGCCAAAAGCCGCCCTTTCCCTATTGGCCCGACGCGGACCACGAATCCCTGCATGCGCGTCTGCAGGACGAGCTGTCCGGCAAGAGCATCCCGGGTGGATTTCAGGTGCGGGTGCGGCGCAAGAGCGGCACGGTGTTTGACGCGCGGCTGTATGTTTCGCCGCTGATCGATGCGCGCGGTCGCCAGACCGGTTGGATGACGTCAATGACCGACATCACCGAACCCAACCGCATTCGTGAGCAGCTCTCGGCCTCGCACGAGCGCTTCACCATCGTGCTCGAAGCGCTCGATGCCTCGGTGTCGGTAGCGCCCCTGGGCAGCGCCGAGCTCTTGTTTGCCAACAAGCTGTACCGCCAATGGTTTGGCTCGCAGACCGACGGCCACCTGCAACTGGTGGCGCAGGCCGGGGTGCTGCCGGCGGGCGACAGCGGCCACCCTTCGGACGAAGACCCGCTGATGGGCCTGCCCACCGACAGCCTGACGAGCGCTCATTCGGAAAATGCAGAAATTTTTCTGCCCGATCTGGGCAAGTGGCTGGAGGTGCGTTCGCGCTATTTGAGCTGGGTGGATGGGCGGCTTGCGCAAATGGTGATTGCCACCGACATCACCCCACGCCGCCTGGCCGAAGCGCAGGCGGCGCGCCAGACCGAGCGCGCGCAGTCGGTCAGCGGGCTGATCACCATGGGCGAGATGGCGTCGAGCGTGGCGCACGAGCTCAACCAGCCGCTCACCGCCATCAGCAACTACTGCAGCGGCATCATTTCGCGCATCAAAAGTGGGCAGATCACCGAGGCGGCCTTGCTTGCGGCACTGGAAAAGACGGCCCACCAGGCACAGCGCGCCGGCCAGATCATTCAGCGCATCCGCGACTTCGTGAAGAAAAGTGAGCCCAGAAGGCAGCGGGCTGACGCCGAGCAAATGGTGGCGGAAGCCGTCGAACTGGCCGGCATCGAACTGCGGCGCAACAACGTGCGCCTCACCCAATACGTCGCGGCGCGCTTGCCCTCCCTGATGGCCGACTCGATCCTGATCGAGCAGGTGCTGGTGAACCTGATGAAGAACGGCGCCGAATCCATCGCCAACGCCAGCCGCCCGCCCGCGCAGCGCAGCGTGGAACTGCGCGTAGTTCCGCGGCAGATAGATGGCGTCGACGGTGTCGAGTTTTCGGTCCAGGACACTGGCAAGGGCCTTGCACCCGAAGTGCTTGAGCGCCTGTTTGAGGCCTTCTTCTCGACCAAGGAGCAAGGCATGGGCATGGGCCTGAATTTGTGCCGCAGCATCGTTGAGGCGCACCAGGGACGCATGCAGGCAGAGAACATTTACAATGGCCCCGAGGTCACGGGCTGCCGGTTCACCTTCTGGCTGCCGCTCGCTGCGCCTGCCACCAACACTACAAATGTTGTAGCAAACACCGAATTCCCAAGGACAACTGCATGAGCTTGATTCCCAAAAGAGGCACCGTCTACGTAGTCGATGACGACGAGGCGGTGCGCGATTCGCTGCAATGGCTGCTGGAGGGAAAAGACTACCGGGTTCGATGTTTTGATTCGGCCGAGTCTTTTCTCGCGCGCTACGACCCACGCGAGGTGGCCTGCCTGATCGTCGACATCCGCATGGGCGGAATGACCGGTCTGGAGTTGCAGGAGCGGCTCATCGAACGCAAGTCCCCGCTACCGATCGTCTTCATCACCGGCCACGGCGACGTGCCCATGGCGGTGGACACCATGAAGAAAGGCGCACTCGACTTCATTCAAAAGCCCTTTGATGAAGATGCGCTGCTCACGCTGGTCGATCGCATGCTGGAGCGCGCCCGAGAGTCCTTCGCCGACTACCAGCAGGCGGCCAGCCGCGAGGCCTTGCTCTCCAAGCTCACCACGCGCGAAGCGCAGGTGCTTGAGCGCATTGTTGCCGGGCGTTTAAATAAGCAGATCGCCGACGACCTGGGCATCAGCATCAAGACAGTCGAGGCGCACCGCGCCAATATCATGGAAAAGCTGGGCGCCAACACCGTGGCCGACCTGCTCAAAATTGCGCTGGGCCAAGCGGCACCCCGCGCCTGAGTGCTTCTATTTTAATAGCTGCCAGGGCTTATCGTATAAGCGCTGGCGGCATTTTTTATGGGTAATTTGCAATGACAGCAAAGATCATGGATGGCAACGCGCTGGCGGCACAACTGCGCGCTGATGTGGCGCGTCGCACGGCCGAATTGAGCGCACGTGGGACGCCCCCTGGCTTGGCCGTAGTTCTGGTGGGAGAAGACCCGGCCAGCCAGGTCTACGTCGGCAAGAAGGTGCAAGCCTGCCAGGACGCGGGCCTGTATTCGGTGCTGGAGCGCTACGGCGCTGAGCTGAGCGAGGCCGCGCTGCTCGAACGTATCGCCGCGCTGAACGCCGACCCGCGCATCCACGGCATCCTGGTGCAGCTGCCGCTGCCGCCGCACATCGACGCTGAGAAAGTCATTGCCGCCATTGCTCCGGAAAAGGATGTTGATGGCTTTCACGTCGCCAGCGCTGGCGCGCTGCTGACGGGCACGCCGGGGTTCTGGTCCTGCACGCCCTATGGGTGCATGAAGTTGCTTGAGAGCACCGGCATTGACTTGCGCGGCAAACATGCCGTGGTCATCGGCCGCAGCAACAACGTCGGCAAGCCCATGGCGCTGATGCTGCTGCAAAAGAACGCCACGGTCACCATCTGCCACAGCGCTACCGCAGACTTGAAGGCGCTTACCCTGCAGGCGGACGTCATCGTCGCGGCCGTGGGGCGGCGCAACACTGTGACGGCCGACATGGTCAAGCCCGGCGCCGTGGTGATCGACATCGGCATGAACCGCAACGAGGCCGGCAAACTTTGCGGAGACGTTGATTTTGCTGCCGTCAAAGAGGTGGCAGGCTGGATCACTCCGGTGCCGGGTGGCGTAGGCCCCATGACAGTGACCATGCTGCTCGTCAACACCGTCGAAGCCGCCGAGCGTGCGGCCATGCGCAGCCTGACTTGAACCAGCGCCTCGGGGCGCCATCTAAGGCCATATGAGCAATCCCCTTCTCGATTTTTCCGGCCTGCCGGCCTTTGACCGCATTGCCCCGGAGCATGTGGCTCCCGCCGTGGATGCGCTTCTGGCCCGCGCCGATGCCGCCCTGGATGCCGTGACGGCCCCCGATTTCCCGGCGCGCTGGGACGCGATCGCCCGTGTGCTCGACGTCGCGACCGAAGAACTTGGCCGCGCATGGGGCGCCGTGAGCCACCTGAGCAGCGTGGCCGACACGCCCGAGTTGCGTGCCGCCTACAACCCAGCCCTGCCCCGCGTCACCGATTTCTGGACCCGCCTGGGCGCGGACGAGCACCTCTATGCCAAATACAAGGCCATTGATCCGGCCAGCCTGAACCCGGAACAGAAGCAGGCCTGGAAGAACGCCGTGCGCAACTTCGTGCTCTCGGGCGCGGAGTTGAGCGGTGCGGCCAAGGAGCGCTTTGCCCAGATCCAGGAGCGCACTGCCGAGCTCCAGCAGAAATTCAGCGAAAACGCGCTCGATGCCACCGACGCCTTTGCCTATTACGCAAGCGCTGAGGAGCTCGACGGTGTGCCTGCCGACGTGCAGCAAGCTGCCCGCGAAGCCGCCGCCGCAGAAGGCAAGGAGGGCCACAAGCTCAGCTTGAAGATGCCCGTCTACCTCCCCGTGATGCAGTTTTCCCGCAGCAGCGCGCTGCGCAAACGCCTGTACCGTGCCTATGTCACGCGCGCTTCCGACCAGGCCGAAGGTGACGCGCAGCGCTTTGACAACGGCGCGCTCATCCGCGAAATCCTGGCGCTGCGCCAGGAGGAAGCCCACCTGCTGGGCTACGCCAATTTTGGCGAGGTGTCCGTGGCGCCCAAAATGGCGCAATCGACCGCCGAGGTCATCGGCTTCCTGCGCGACCTGGGGCAGCGGGCTCGCCCCTATGCCGAAAAAGACATCAGCGATCTGCGTCACTTTGCTGCTGAGCGGCTGGCGCTGACCGACCCTCAGCCTTGGGATTGGCCCTACATCTCCGAACAGCTCAAGGAAGCGCGCTATGCCTTCAGCGAGCAGGAGCTGCGCCAATACTTCCCGGCCCCTACGGTACTGGCGGGGCTGTTCAAGATTGTCGAGACGCTGTTCGAGGTGGCGATCCTTCCCGACCAGGCGCCGGTGTGGAACCCGGCCGTTCAGTTCTACCGCATCGAGCGCGCCGGCAACCTGGTGGGCCAGTTCTACCTCGACATGCCGGCACGCAATGGCAAGCGCGGTGGCGCGTGGATGGACGACGTGCGCACCCGCTGGCTGCGGCCCGATACGGGCGCACTGCAGACACCCATCGCTCATCTCGTGTGCAATTTTTCTACGGGCGCCCAGGGCAAGCCTGCCCTGCTGACGCACGATGACGTCATCACGCTGTTTCACGAGTTCGGCCACGGCCTGCACCACATGCTCACCCAGGTGAACGAACGCGATGTCTCTGGCATCGGCGGCGTCGAGTGGGACGCCGTGGAACTGCCGAGCCAGTTCATGGAAAACTTCTGCTGGGAGTGGGACGTGCTGCGCCACATGACAGCGCATGCCGACACGGGCGCGCCCTTGCCGCGCGCCTTGTTCGACAAGATGATTGCGGCAAAGAACTTTCAGAGCGGCATGCAGACACTGCGCCAGATCGAATTTTCACTGTTTGACATGCTCCTTCACACTGAGCACGACCCGGCCCAGGATTTCATGCCTCTGCTCGATCTGGTCCGCGCCGAGGTGGCGGTGCTGCAGCCGCCTGCCTTCAGCCGCACCGCCCACACCTTCAGCCACATTTTTGCGGGCGGCTACGCCGCCGGTTACTACAGCTACAAGTGGGCCGAGGTGCTGAGCGCCGATGCCTATGCGGCCTTTGAAGAAAGCGCCGGCAGCGACGGACTGCCCAACCCCGAGACCGGCCGACGCTATCGCCAGGCCATCCTGGAGGCAGGAGGCAGCCGCCCGGCGATGGAATCTTTCAAGGCCTTCCGTGGCCGCGAGCCCAGCCTGGATGCCTTGCTGCGCCACCAGGGCATGGCGTAAACAACAGGTTCAATGCCAGAATGGCCTTTTCGGTTTCGCATTCAGGAGAACACTCCATGACGACTTCGCGCACGGTTCGGCAGGCTTTGGCACTGGTTCTAGGTCTGGCGGCTTTCACGGGTCTGACGGTGGCGCATGCGCAGACCGTTTACCGCATCGTTGGTCCCGACGGCAAAGTGACTTTTTCCGACCGTGCGCCGGAAAAGGCGGTACCGGGCGAGCGCAGCAGCGCGGCTCCTCTGCCCGATGGCGGCAGCAACAACTCCGCCCTGCCCTTTGAACTGCGCCAAGTAGCGCAGCGATTCCCGGTCACCCTCTACGCCGGCGCCCAGTGCGCGCCCTGCGACAGCGCACGCAGCATGCTCGTGACGCGTGGGGTTCCGTTCACAGAGCGTACTGTGGCGTCCAACGAAGACCTCGATGCGCTGAAGAAACTTAGCGGTGGCACCAGTCTGCCGTTTGGCACCATCGGCGGACAGCAGCTGGTGGGCTACTCGGAATCCGAATGGGTGCAGTATCTGGACGCAGCCGGATACCCCAAACAATCCCAGTTGCCGCGCAACTACCAACGCAGCGCAGCGACGCCCTTGGTGGCGGTCAAGCCCGCGCAGCCGGCCCAAGCACCTGCAAGCAAACCGGAGGCACGCCGCCGGGTTGCGCCCACCACAGCGCCTAGCGGTCCTACACCGTCGAACCCTGCCGGTATCAAGTTTTGAACGGTTTAGGTTCAAAAGCTCAGGGTTCTGACACCCTTAGGCGTTCCCAGTAAGCAGACCTGAGCGCGCTGGTGGGCAAAAATGCCCACGGTGACTACGCCGGGCCACTGATTGATGGTGGATTCGAGCGCGAGTGGGTCTTCGATCCTCAGGCCGCGCACATCGAGAATGTGCTGGCCGTTGTCTGTCACCAGCGGCTCGTTGCCCCGCATGCGCACAGTGGCTGCGCCGCCCAGGGCTTGGAACCGGCGCACCACATGCGCCGTGGCCATGGGGACCACCTCTACCGGGAGAGGAAAGGCGCCGAGCTTGCCCACCAGTTTCGATTCGTCGGCAATGCAGATGAAGCGGTCCGCCAGCGCGGCCACGATCTTCTCGCGCGTCAGCGCAGCGCCTCCGCCCTTGATCATGCAGCCCAGGCCATCGATTTCGTCGGCGCCGTCGACATAGACCGACAGGCGTTCCACGTCGTTGGCGTCCAGCACCCGAATGCCAATGGCGCGCAGGCGCTCGGTGCTGGCCACCGAGCTCGACACGGCTGCGGGCACCTGATCCTTGACACGCGCCAGTGCATCGATAAATTTGTTGACAGTGGAGCCCGTGCCCACACCGATGATCTGGCCGGGAACCAGGTAAGCCAGCGCGGCCTGGGCCACCTGGGCCTTGAGTTCGTCTTGTGTCGGGGAAGCAATGGGTGTCATGGCGGAGAATCAGGGGATAGAAGCCTGAATTATCCCCATGCCTTTGATCCCCTATTCGCTTGCCCGCCCGTTTTTGTTTGGCCTGGACCCCGAAGCCGCCCACGATCTCACGCTGCAGATGCTGGCGCACGGCCAGGGTACGCCGCTGCAATGCGGCTGGAGCAGCACCCCGGTGCACGACCCACTGCGGCTGGCCGGCCTCGAATTTCCCAACCGCGTCGGGCTGGCCGCCGGCTTGGACAAGAACGCGCGCTGCATTGACGCCCTGGCTGCCATGGGTTTTGGCTTTATCGAAGTGGGCACCGTCACACCCAAACCCCAGCCGGGCAACCCCAAGCCGCGCATGTTTCGCCTGCCCAAGGCGCAGGCGCTCATCAATCGCCTGGGCTTCAACAACGACGGCCTGGACGCCTTTGTCGGCAATGTGCAGCGTGCGCGTTGCCGCCAGTCGGGGCAGCGCAGCGCCGTGCTGCTGGGCCTCAATATCGGCAAAAACGCCAGTACGCCCATCGAAAACGCCACGGCAGACTACTTATTGGGGCTGGAGGGTGTGTATCCCCACGCTGACTACGTGGCGGTGAACATCAGTTCTCCCAACACCCAGAACCTGCGCGCTTTGCAGTCGGATGCTGCCTTGGACGGTCTGCTGGAGGCACTGGCCGAGCGCCGCGAGCGGCTGGCTGCGCAATCCGGGGGGCGGCGTGTCCCCCTGTTCGTGAAGATTGCACCCGATCTGGACGAAACCCAGGTGCGCCTCATTGCCGCAGCGCTCAAGAACCATGGCATGGATGGCGCGATTGCCACCAACACCACGATTGCGCGTGACAAGGTACAAGGC
>JBATPF010000127.1:0-9345 GCA_049291355.1 Giesbergeria sp. | reverse complement strand
TTCGCTGGCGCGTTCGCGCAGCAGGGTTTGCGCCACGGCAGCAGCGGCGGCCAGGGGCAGGCCGACGCTCTCCTGCTTGAACAGCACGGCTTCCTCGCGCGGGATCAGGGCGGTGTCGAGGTTGGCCTTGGCAAACGATTCGGTGCGGGCCACCCGGCGCAAAAACTGCACATTGGTGGCCAGGCCGACGATATGGGTCTGCGCCAGCGCTTCGTCGAGCCGCGCCAGTGCCTGTTCGCGTGTGTCGCCATGCACGATGAGTTTGGCCACCATGGAGTCGTAGAACGGGCTGATGGCATCGCCTTGGCGCACTCCCGAATCGACACGCACCGCGCCTCTTTCAAAGGTCACGCACTCGGGCAGGCCGTACACATGGAGCGCACCCGTGGCGGGCAGGAAGTTGTTGTCCGGGTTTTCGGCGCAGATGCGCGCTTCAATGGCGTGGCCGGTGATCTTCAATTGGTCTTGCATGCACGGCAGCGGATCGCCCGAGGCCACGCGCAGTTGCCACTCCACCAGGTCCTGGCCGGTGATGGCTTCGGTCACCGGGTGCTCCACCTGCAGGCGGGTGTTCATTTCCATGAAGAAGAACTTCATCTGCTCGGGGTGCGCGTAACCGCCGGGCTGCTCGACGATGAATTCCACCGTGCCCGCTCCCACGTAGTTCACCGCACGCGCTGCCGCCACCGCTGCCTCGCCCATGCGTGCGCGCAGTTCGGGCGTCATGCCGGGCGCAGGGGCTTCCTCCAGCACTTTCTGGTGGCGCCGCTGCACCGAGCAATCGCGCTCAAACAGGTACACATAGTTGCCCAGCATGTCGCCAAACACCTGAATTTCGATGTGGCGCGGGCGCTGCACGTATTTTTCAACGAGCACCGCATCCATACCGAAACTGTTGATCGCCTCGCGCTGGCAGCTGGCCAGTGCAGCGGCGAAATCTTCGGACTTCTCGACCACCCGCATGCCCTTGCCGCCGCCACCGGCGCTGGCTTTGATGAGCACCGGGTAGCCAATGCGGTCGGCCTCGCGCTGCAGCAAACCGGGGTCTTGGTCGGCACCGTGGTAGCCGGGCACCAGCGGCACCCCGGCCTTCTCCATCAGCTGCTTGGATTCGACCTTGAGGCCCATGGCCTTGATGGCGGACGCCGGCGGGCCGATGAAGACCAGGCCGGCCTTGGCGCAGGCCTGGGCAAACTCTTCGTTCTCGGAGAGAAAACCGTAACCGGGGTGAATGGCCTGCGCACCCGTGGCCTGGGCCGCCTCAATGATGCGCTCCCAGCGCAGGTAGCTGTCTTTGGGCGCACTGCCGCCGATGTGGACGGCCTCGTCACACACCGCGACATGCTTGGCGTTGGCATCGGCGTCCGAATAGACGGCGACCGTTTTCACGCCCATCCGCTTGGCGGTTGCCGCCACCCGGCAGGCGATTTCACCGCGGTTTGCAATCAGTATTTTTTTAAACATTGTCGTTCTCCGCGGTGCAATCGCCTGCGCACGCTGCGCGTGCCACGCAATTTGGCTTCGCCGCTGCGCCGCTTTGCGGCTGGTCACCGCGGTTGGCAATCAGGATTTTTTTAAACATTCGGGACTCTCGTTGTCATACCTTGAACACTTTGCTCAGGAACTCAATTACCGCCTTGCCCGCCGTCTCGCGCGCCTTGCGGTCACCTTCCATCGTCGCCCCCTTGTCCGTGCAGAGCTCACGGCCAAGCGCCTGGACCTTGTCCTGCGGCAGCACCTCGCCGCTGCGGCGGTCGCGGTACTTCAGGTCAACAATGTCGAACTCAAGCGGACAGCCTTCCTTGGTCTTGGAGTTCGAAGGCAGGTTGATCCGCCGGTCGCTGTCCACATCGAACTTGTGGCGGGCACCGGGCACGACCACAAACTCGGTCGGTGTACCGGCGGCGGCAATGCGCTGTGCGTAGCTGCGGCAGTCGCTGATGTAGGCGTAGTCATCGGCGTCGCCGTGCACGAACAGCATGGGCTCGGGGCTGAACACGCCCGGCTTGGCGGTCATGGCAATCGTGCCGGCGCAACCGCCGCTGTACAGGGCCACGTGCGCGGCAAAGCGCAAGCCGGACGGGGCCGCGCCATCGATGATGCGCACAACCCCGCTACGAACGGCGGTGATGCCTCCGCGCGAGAAACCCATCACGGCGATGCGATTGGGGTCGATGCGCGGATGGCTGCCCAACATGCCCAGCGCGGCGAAAGCATCGGCAGTGTCGGCTGCAAACGGCACCTGGCTCTGGTCTTCGCCGGTGGACTTGACACCACGGGGACTGAAAATATCAATCACAAAAACGGCAATGCCGTGTTCGTTCAACAGCTTGGCCCAATAAGTTATTTCCTCGGGGTAGACACCGCCGGAGCCATGTACCAGTACCACCGCGGGCAGTTTGGCGTCGGCTGCTGCGTTGGCCGGCAGGACGAGCTCCCCTTGCGCAGTCGCCGAGGGTCGGGATCGGTTGCGCTGGATCAGGTCCATGACCGTCGCTGGCGTGCTCGACGCATAGCTGTAAACCCCATTGCCCGGAGCACTGCTGAAATCTGTCAAAGGGGTGACGTTTTGGGCGAGTGCCGCGGCGCTAATGCCGAGCGCCAGCAAGCCGGCGGTCAAAGGGCGAAACATGCAAAAAACCATGATTCATGCTCCTGTCGTGAAAAACATCAGACAAAGTGATGCTTGCGAATTTTGCTCGCCGGAGGCAAAAAAAGCATGTGGAAAGGACGCGTCTTCCAACTGGGGCACCGAGCCGATGGCCATGGCTCTCACGCGGGCGTCTCCCGCCTGAAGCGCACGCCGCCGCTCAAACGCCGCAGCACGGCGCGCAGGAACTTGAAAAGCACCACCAGCAGCACGATGGACAGCAGCACCATCACCACCAGGACGAAGCCAAAAGCAACGGGGTACTGCGTGGCCAACCAGACGACGCCCACCACCAAACCGTCTTCAAACAACGAGACGATGCCATTCGAAAACGGCTCGGGCGAGGTGTTGACCGCCGCGCGCGTGGCCATCTTGGTGGCCATGGAGGTGGCGGCGAGTGAGCCGCCCAGCAGGCCGGCAACCAGCCCCATGGTTGCGTTGTCGGCGCCAAACACGCCGGCCGCCAGCAGGGCGCCACCGGGCACGCGGATGACGGTGTGGATGGCGTCCCAGGCGCTGTCGATCCACGGCACCTTGTCGGCAAAAAACTCCACCAGCATCAGGCTGCCGGCCAAGGCCAGCACCAGCGAGTTCTCCAGCACATGGAGGCCGGCGGGCAGTGCGAGCAGTCCGGTGGATCCCATCAGGCCGACAAGGAATACCACGGCGTACAGACGAAAGCCGCTGGCCCAACCCAGCGCCGCCGCCAGCGCGATCAGACTGGGCATATCGAGCTTCTGCGTGGCCTGCGCCATGCCGCCCGCCACCTCGCGCGCGGTGCCCGCATCGACGTGCAGACCCACGGTGTGCAGCCACTGAACGATGTGCAGCCAGAGGGCGTCCATGTCTGCTCTTTAGGCGGTCGGCGTAGCAAGCCAAGCGGGCTTGCGCTTTTGCAGAAAGGCTTGCACGCCTTCTTTTCCCTCGCTGCTCGCACGGATGTCGGCGATGCCCTCCACCGTGTCCGCAATGAGCTGCGCGTTGATTTCACGGTCGGCCACATCCAGCACCAGGCGCTTGCAGGCGCGCACGGCGTTCGGGCTGGCGCTGGTGAGCGCCTTGAGCCATTCGTCGACCTTGGCATCCAGCTGATCGGCAGCCACCACCTCGTGCACGAAACCGATGCGCAGCGCCTCCGCCGCGCCAAAGCGCTCTGCCGTCAGAAAGTAGCGGTGCGCCGCCCGCGCACCCATGGCGCGGATGACATAAGGGCTGATGGTGGCGGGGATCAGCCCGAGCTTGACTTCGCTCAGGCAAAAGCCCGCCGTATCCACAGCCACAGCTATGTCGCACGCGGCCACCAGGCCCATCCCACCGGCGTAGACGTCGCCCTGCACGCGGGCGATGGTCGGCTTAGGGCATTCGTATATCACCCGCAGCATTTCGGCGAGCTTGGCGGCGTCTGCCACATTCTCGGCGCGCGTGTAGTCGGCCATGCGCCGCATCCAGTTCAGATTGGCGCCAGCGCAAAATGCCGGCCCTTCGGCTGCCAACACGACGGCGCGTACCTCAGAACGTGCGCCCACCTCGCTGAAGGCGGCGGTGATGTCGGCAATGACTTCGTCGCTGAAGGCGTTGCGCACCTCGGGCTGGGTGAGCGCAATGCGGGCAACGGCGCCCTCGTAGGTGGTCTGCAGGTGGCTCATGGTGCGGTGGCTTCGGTTTGCAGGAAATAAACCAGATCAAGCTCGGGGCAAGGCTGGCCCAGCGCGGTCAGCGCCGCGGTGATCTGCCCGCGGTGGTGCGTGCCGTGGTTGAACACATGGGCCAGCGTGGCAGCAAAGGGTAGCGATGCGGGCGTGCCACGCATGGTGGTGTATTCGAGCGTGCCGCCAAAACGCTGCTCGGGCCAACGGGCAATCAGCGGCGCCCAGCGGGCCGCGCCTGCTTGCAGGCGTTCGGCCAGCGCCACGCGGCCGGGCTCCACCTCGGCGTCCAGCGCCACCTTGGGCGAAATGCCTTCGTCAAAACGGCGAAACCACAGCAGGTGCTCACCCACCAGCAGGTGGTTGAGCGTGCCGTGGATGCTTTTGAAGAACAGCCCGACATCGCGCCGGTAGGCTTCGTCAGGCACGGCCGCCACCGCCGCCAGCACACGAGCCGTGGCCCACGCGTTGTAACGCGCGAAGGTGTGGAAGTGGTCGTGCCAAGGGCTCATCGCGGCCATGTTGCAAGCCCTCCCAGCGTCTTGAAGGCGTCGAAATCGGCATCGCGGTGCAGCAGCGTGTGCTTGTGCGTCATGCAATAGCTGGCGAGCAACACGTCGATGGGACTGTGCACGGTGCGGCCGGTTTGGCGCAAACGCCGGTAGCGTTCGGCCGCTTGCAGGGCATGTTGGGCGCCGCCGATCTCCACCTGCGGCAACTCCGCCATCAAGCGACCGGCTTCGCGCATGGCCTTTCCTTCACGAAAGCCGCGCATCACCTCGAACAACACCAGGTCGGCCATGCCCACTTCCAAGCTGGAGTCGCCCAGACACTGCCCCAGGGCAGCGCTTGGGGCGCCGATCGGGCCTCGAAAGAAGTCGATCCAGACACTGGAGTCGGCCAAGATCACGCGGACTTACTCCGCGAGCTTGCCGGGAGTGGAATACGGGGTTGTTTCTTGACGGTCACGGTCTTGCCCGGTTTGGCTGGTTTCACCGCATAAGAGGCTTCGGGCTCGTGCACCTCCGGGGTCTGAGTCTGCTCCCAGGCCGCATCGGAATCGTCCCAATTCAACTGCCCGCGCAAGGCGAGCAGGCCCTCGTAGACCTTGCGGCGGCGCAAAAGGCGCAAGCCCTCCTCGACCGCTTCGCGCTTGGTGGTAAAGCCGCCGGCCTCCATGGCTGCAGCCATCAATTTGTCGTCGATGTCGATGTTGGTGCGCATGACAGCTCCTTTGATGTGTATGAATTCAACAAATCATACACATCACATGCGGAAAAGTCCAAATCTGGTGTCTTCAATCGGGGCATTGCGCGAGGCGGCCAACCCCAGCGCCAGCACGCGGCGCGTGTCGGCGGGGTCAATCACGCCGTCGTCCCACAAGCGCGCTGTGGCGTAGTAGGGGTGGCCCTGCTCTTCGTACTGGCGGCGGATGGGGGCTTTGAAGGCTTCTTCTTCCTCCATGCTCCACTGGCCGCCCTTGAGTTCAATGCCGTCGCGCTTGACGGTGGCCAGCACGCCGGCGGCCTGGTCGCCGCCCATGACGCTGATGCGGGCGTTGGGCCACATCCACAAAAACCGCGGCGAAAAAGCACGGCCGCACATGCCGTAGTTGCCTGCGCCAAAGCTACCGCCAATGATGACGGTGAATTTGGGCACCGCAGCGGTCGAGACTGCGGTGACCATCTTGGCGCCGTTGCGCGCAATGCCTTCGTTCTCGTACTTGCGGCCCACCATGAAACCGGTGATGTTCTGCAGGAAGATGAGCGGCACCTTGCGCTGGCAGCACAGCTCGATAAAGTGCGTGGCCTTGAGGGCCGACTCGGAAAACAGGATGCCGTTGTTGGCGATGATGCCCACCTGCATGCCCTCGATGCGCGCAAAGCCGGTGACCAGCGTGGTGCCGTAGCGCGCCTTGAATTCGTCGAATTCGCTGCCATCGACGATGCGGGCGATGATCTCGCGCACGTCAAAGGGCTTGCGCGTGTCCACCGGAATCACGCCGTACAACTCGTTTGCTACAAATTTAGGAGCCATCGGCGCACTATCCGTAAGCGCTGGAGCCTTGTTTTTATTCAAATTCTTGACGGCCATGCGTGCCAGCTTGAGCGCGTGCAGGTCGTTTTGCGCCAGGTGGTCGGCCACACCGGAGAGGCGCGTGTGCACGTCGCCGCCGCCCAGGTCTTCGGCGGTCACCACCTCGCCCGTGGCGGCCTTCACCAGCGGCGGGCCACCCAGGAAGATGGTGCCCTGATTTTTGACGATGATGGATTCGTCGCTCATGGCAGGCATGTAGGCGCCGCCGGCCGTGCAACTGCCCATGACCACGGCAATTTGCGCAATGCCCTGCGCGCTCATGGTGGCCTGGTTGAAGAAGATGCGGCCGAAGTGGTCGCGGTCGGGGAAGACGTCGTCCTGATTCGGCAGGTTGGCACCGCCCGAATCCACGAGGTAGATGCAGGGCAGGTGGTTCTGCTCGGCGATCTCCTGCGCGCGCAAGTGCTTTTTGACGGTCAGCGGGTAGTAGGTGCCGCCCTTCACCGTGGCGTCGTTGCAGACCACCATGCAGTCGATGCCGCTGACACGGCCAATCCCGGCGATCAGGCCGGCGCCGGGCGCGTCGTTGCCATACATGTTGAGGGCCGCAAGCGGGGCGACTTCGAGAAACGGCGTGCCGGGGTCGAGCAGCATTTGCACCCGCTCGCGGGGCAGCAGCTTGCCGCGCGCAAGGTGCTTGGCGCGGGCTGCTTCGCCGCCGCCTTCGAAAACCTTGCTGACCTGGGCGGCCAGGTCGTCCACCAGCGCGCGCATCGCGGTGGCATTGGCTTGGAAGTCGGCCGAGCGGGGATTGAGTTGGGTGTGCAGTTGGGGCATGGAAGTCTGGCTCTGTGAAAGGGCGCGGAGGTGCGAATCAGGCGGTTTTGGCTTCGGTCAGACCGAGCGCTTCGATCGTGGCTTCGCGCATGCGAAATTTCTGGATTTTGCCGGTCACGGTCATGGGAAATTCGGTGACGAAACGGATGTAGCGCGGCACCTTGTAGTGCGCGATCTGGCCCTTGCAAAAGGCGCGGATGTCGTCCTCGCTGGGGTTGGTTCCGGGCTTGGCGATGATCCAGGCGCACAGCTCTTCGCCGTAGCGCGCATCGGGCACGCCGATCACCTGCACGTCCTGCACCTGCGGCATGCGGTACAAAAACTCTTCAATCTCGCGCGGGTACACGTTCTCGCCGCCACGGATCACCATGTCCTTGATGCGGCCGACGATGTTCACATAGCCCTCGGCATCCATGGTGGCGAGGTCGCCGGTGTGCATCCAACCCTCCGCATCAATGGCTTCACGCGTCTTCTCCAAGTCGCCCCAGTAGCCGTGCATCACCGAATAACCGCGTGTGCAGAACTCGCCGCGCTCGCCCACGGGCACCACGGCGCCGGTTTCGGGGTCGATGATTTTGATCTCCAGGTGCGGCTGCACCCGACCCACCGTGGACACGCGTTTTTCCAGCGGCGTGTCCGCGCTGCTCTGGCAGCTCACCGGGCTGGTTTCGGTCATGCCGTAGGCAATGGTGATCTCGGACAGGTGCATGTCCCGCACCACGCGCTTCATCACCTCGGTCGGGCACGGCGAGCCGGCCATGATGCCGGTGCGCAGCGTCGACAGATCGAACTCGGCAAAGCGTGGGTGGTCGAGCTCGGCGATGAACATCGTGGGAACACCATGCAGACCGGTACATTTTTCGTCCTGCACCGCCTGCAGCACGGAGAGCGGTTCGAACCCGTCGTTCGGATAAACGATGGTGGCCCCATGCGTAAAGCACGCGAGGTTGCCCAGCACCATGCCAAAGCAGTGGTACAGCGGCACGGGGATGCACAGCCGGTCTGCAGGGGTCAGCCGCATGCATTCGCCAATGAACAGGCCGTTGTTCAGGATGTTGCGGTGCGTCAGCGTGGCGCCCTTGGGGAAGCCCGTGGTGCCACTGGTGAACTGGATGTTGATCGGGTCGGTGGCCTTGAGCGTGCGCGCCACCTGCGGCACACGCGGGTCGCCGGCATCGCCACGCGCCAGAAATTCGGAGAAGCGAAGCAGACCGGGCTCGTTGGCGCCCGAGGCAGGCTCTTTGCTGGGCGCCCCTACGCCGGGCGCCCCTGAGCCGGGCGCCCCTACGCCGGGGGCCCCTACGCCGGGGGCCCCTGAACCGGGCGTATCAATCCACACCACGGTAGAGAGATGCGGCAGGCGCTGCGCCACCAGCTCGCCCGGCTGGCCGTGCACCCATTCGGGCGCCAATTCGCGCAGCATCCCCAGGTAGTCGCTGGTTTTAAAGCGGGCCATGGTCACCAGCAGGCGGCAGCCCACCTTGTTGAGCGCGTACTCCACCTCGGCCGTGCGGTAGGCCGGGTTGATGTTCACCAGCACCAGCCCGACTTCGGCCGTGGCCAGCTGCATCAGCACCCATTCGGCATTGTTGTGCGACCAGATGCCCACGCGGTCGCCCGGCACCAGGCCCTGGCGCAGCAGCGCGCTGGCGAGCTGGCGCGCCTCGCGCTGCAGCTCGGCATAGGTATAGCGCCGGCCCTGGTGGCAGCTGACCAGCGCCTCATGATCCGGCTGGCTCTGCACCATGGCGTCGAAGAAGGCGCCAATGGTCTGCTCGATCAGCGGCGGCTCAGTGGCGCCGGTGGTTTGGCTCTGGATCAGCGGGGAAGCGTCTTGGGGCTGCATCTGCGGTGTCTCCTTGTGCGGGTCTGCGCGGCCCACGAACCGTACAGGATAAAAGCGATGGCGCCATCTTGCTTGCCACAATGGTTGCAAATCGTGCCACGCACGCGGCACACTTGGGCTGTGAGCACGCCCACCTCCACTCCCACCAGCCCTGCGCCCGCGATTGCGCGCGCAGAAACCCCGGCGGCCTTCGTCCGCGCTATCGCGCACGCCTATGCGCTGCGCGGCCTTGACCCGGCAGAGGCCCTGGCCCAGGCGCAGATTGCGCCGGCCTTGCTCGCGCGCCCGGACAGCCGCATCACCGCCCTGCAGATGGAGCGCCTCTCGGG
>JBATPF010000126.1:0-1570 GCA_049291355.1 Giesbergeria sp. | reverse complement strand
GGCTGCTGGACGTCTGGTACCGCAATTTCCATGGTTTCTCCAGTCGCTGCGTGGCGCCTTACCACGCCGCCCTGGGCCGCTTGCCGGCCTATCTGCAGCAGCTTGAAATGGAGAGCAACGGCAAGCGTGTGGACCGCAGCGGCGCGCTGCTCTGCGTCGACAGCGCCCCTGTCCTCTGGGGCGAACCCGGCACCAACGGCCAGCATGCCTTCTTCCAGATGCTGCACCAGGGTACGGAGGTGCCGCCGCTGGAGATCGTTGCTGTGCGCCAAGCCGACCACCCCTGGCCCGGACACCAGGAAAAGCTCCTGGCGAATGCGCTGGCCCAAGCCCAGGCCTTGATGGTGGGCCGCGCCAACGCGAACCGCCACCGCGAGTTTCCGGGCAACCGGCCCAGCAGTTTTCTGCTGCTCGACGCCCTGACGCCCCGCAGCCTGGGTGCGCTGCTGGCGCTGCAGGAGCACCGGGTCTTCGTCAGTGGGAGCGTCTGGGGCATCAACAGCTTTGACCAATGGGGCGTGGAACTCGGGAAAGTACTTGCCAACGATCTGGAGCAGCGGCTGCGCAGCGGAGATACGCAAGGGTTGGACGGCTCCACCGCTGGGCTGCTGGAGCGCTTGCGCGCAGAGTGAGCGAGTTTGTAATTTAGTTACTTAATTGCGCTTTCTCCATTAAGAAATAAAAGTGTTTTTTGGGCTTTTGGCTGGGTTCGCTTGAAGAAAAATGGTTATCAAGTTACATTCTTCGTTCCTTTTCAGATCGGAGCCTGCCATGCATCCCGTCGTCGCGCGCGTCACCCAGCGCATCGTTGATCGCAGCCGCGAGACCCGCGCCGCCTACCTCGCCCATGTCGACACCATGATTGCGCGCAGGCCGCCACAGGACCGCATGGGCTGCGCCAACCTGGCGCATGCCTACGCCGCGCTGCCCGGCGCCGACAAGCTCAAGGTGACGGTGGAGAAGGCGCCCAACATCGGCATCGTCACCGCCTACAACGACATGCTCTCGGCCCACCAGCCCTACCAGGGCTTTCCGGCGGTGCTGCGCGATGAGGGGGCGCGATTGGGCGCCACGGTGCAGGTGGCGGGCGGCGTGCCCGCCATGTGCGACGGCATTACCCAGGGCACGGCCGGCATGGAGCTGAGCCTGTTCTCGCGCGATGCCCTCGCCATGTCTACCGCCATCGCCTTGTCGCACGACGTGTTCGATGGCGCCTTGCTGCTGGGCATTTGCGACAAGATCGTGCCCGGCCTGTTGATTGGCGCGCTGCACTACGGCCATCTGCCCTGCGTTTTCGTGCCCGCCGGCCCGATGGGCACGGGGATCTCCAACAAAACCAAATCCAAGGTGCGCGAAGACTATGCCCAGGGCAAGGTGGGCCGCCCGGAGCTGCTGGCGTCCGAGCAGGCCGCGTACCACGGCCCCGGCACCTGCACCTTCTACGGCACGGCCAACAGCAACCAGATGCTGCTCGAAGCGATGGGCCTGCATGTACCGAACGCCGCTTTTGCCCACCCGGCCAGCGCAGAGCGCGAACAGTTCACGCGCGATGCCCTTGCCACCGTGCTGA
>JBATPF010000125.1:0-2226 GCA_049291355.1 Giesbergeria sp. | reverse complement strand
GGCCGAGGTCGTGCAGCAGCTTCTGGAAGCGCTCGCGATCTTCCGCGGCGTCGATCATGTCGGGGCTGGTGCCGATGATGGGCACGCCCGCGGCTTCCAGATCGAGCGCCAGCTTGAGCGGCGTCTGGCCGCCGTACTGGACGATGACGCCTGCGGGCTTTTCCTTGTCCACGATTTCCAACACATCTTCCAGCGTGACCGGCTCGAAATACAGTCGGTCGGAAGTGTCGTAATCGGTGGAGACGGTTTCCGGGTTGCAGTTGACCATGATGGTCTCGTAACCGTCCTCGCGCATGGCAAGAGCGGCATGCACGCAGCAGTAGTCGAACTCGATGCCCTGGCCGATGCGGTTGGGGCCACCGCCCAGCACCATGATCTTCTTGTTGTTGGTGGGCAGGGCTTCGCACTCGCTGCCTTCGGCCTCGTAGGTCGAATAGAGGTAGGCGGTGTGCGTTTCGAATTCCGCAGCGCAGGTGTCCACGCGCTTGTAGACCGGGCGCACGCCTTGCTGGCGGCGTGCCTCGCGCACGGCTTTCTCGGTGGCCTTGAACAGCTTGGCCAGTCGCCGATCAGAAAAGCCTTTTTGCTTGAGCGTACGCAGCGTCGCGGCGTCCATGGAACCCAAGGCGCCCTCACCTTTTTTGGCCACGAGCTGGTCGATGTCGAGCTCGATTTTCACGATTTGTTCAATCTGCACCAGGAACCAGCGGTCGATTTTGGTGAGTTCAAACACCTCGTCCACCGAAAGCCCCATGGCAAAGGCATCGCCCACGTACCAGATGCGCTCGGGGCCGGGCGCGCCCAATTCGCGCTCCAACACTTCGCGGTCCTGGGTTTTTTCGTCCATTCCGTCCACGCCCACTTCCAAGCCACGCAGAGCTTTCTGGAAGGATTCCTGGAAGGTGCGGCCCATGGCCATGACCTCGCCCACGCTCTTCATCTGCGTGGTCAGGCGGCTGTCGGCGGTGGGGAATTTTTCAAAGGCAAAGCGTGGGATCTTGGTGACCACGTAATCGATCGACGGCTCAAATGACGCCGGTGTGGCACCCCCCGTAATCTCGTTGCGTAGCTCGTCCAGTGTGTAGCCCACTGCCAGCTTGGCCGCCACCTTGGCAATCGGGAAGCCTGTGGCCTTGGAAGCCAGCGCCGATGAACGCGAGACGCGCGGATTCATCTCGATCACGATCATGCGGCCGTCTTTCGGATTCACCGAGAACTGCACGTTCGATCCGCCCGTGTCCACGCCGATCTCGCGCAGCACCGCGAGGCTGGCGTTGCGCATGATCTGGTATTCCTTGTCCGTCAGCGTCTGCGCCGGGGCCACGGTGATCGAGTCGCCCGTATGCACGCCCATGGGGTCGAGGTTTTCGATGGAGCAGATGATGATGCAGTTGTCCGCCTTGTCGCGCACCACCTCCATTTCGTACTCTTTCCAGCCCAGAAGCGACTCTTCAATCAGCAGCTCGTTGGTGGGCGAGGCTTCCAGGCCACGCTTGCAGATGGTCTCGAATTCTTCCGGGTTGTAGGCAATGCCGCCGCCCGTACCGCCCAGCGTGAAACTGGGACGGATGACGGTGGGAAAGCCCAGCGTTTTCTGCGCCGCCCAGGCCTCGTCCATGGTGTGGGCGATGCCGGAGCGCGCCGAGCCCAGGCCGATGCGGGTCATCGCGTCCTTGAACTTCAGGCGGTCCTCGGCCTTGTCGATGGCTTCGGGCGTGGCGCCGATCAGCTCCACCTTGTATTTGTGCAGCACCCCGTTGCGCCACAAATCCAGCGCGCAGTTCAGTGCGGTCTGACCGCCCATGGTGGGCAGGATGGCGTCGGGGCGTTCCTTGGCGATGATTTTTTCCACCGTCTGCCAAGTGATGGGCTCGATGTAGGTCACGTCGGCCGTGGCCGGGTCGGTCATGATCGTCGCGGGGTTGCTGTTGATCAGGATGACCTTGTAGCCTTCCTCCCGCAGTGCCTTGCAGGCCTGCACGCCGGAGTAGTCGAATTCGCAGGCCTGGCCAATGATGATGGGGCCAGCGCCGATGATGAGAATGCTTTGAATGTCTGTGCGTTTTGGCATGGAAATCAGTCGTTGGGGGCGGCTGGAGCAGCAGCCGGAGCGGGCGTGGCAGGGGCACGATCGCCCGGGCGTCGGCGCAGGCGCTCAAGCAGCACGGCGGCGCGTTCTGCGGGCAGGTTTTTTTGCATGAGCTGGAGCAGGCCGTCGCCCTGCAC
>JBATPF010000124.1:0-1634 GCA_049291355.1 Giesbergeria sp. | reverse complement strand
ACCAACGGGCGTTTCCGGGCGCGTGCGGTGTTGCTGGCGCACGCGCCGCGCGCCGATCCGGCGGCCTACGAAGCCTTGCTGGGTTGCCCCGTGCGGTTTGACCAGCCGGTGAACGCCGTGAGCATGGATGCCTCTGAACTGCACCATGCGCTGGTGCAGGCCGGCAGCAGCCTGCACCAGCACCTGCGCGCGCTGGCCGACGGCGTGCTGGCGTCGCTGGCGCAGGACGGCGTTTCGGCGCGGGTCCAGCAACTGATCCGCGCACACCCGCGCTGGGGCAAGGAGCGCATTGCCGAACAACTGGGCATGAGCGGGCGCCACCTCAACCGCAAGCTGGCTTTTGAAGCCATTTCCTTCAAGGGCCTGCGCGAGGCGCTGCTGCACGACATGGCGCTGCAGGCGCTGCGCTCAGGCCAGGCGATCGGCGCTGTGGGCCAGGCGCTGGGGTTTTCCGACGACAACGCCTTTGCGCGCGCCTTTCGCCGCTGGACCGGGGCGTCTCCGGCGCAGTACACAAAAACATGTAAAAACAGCCACTAGCGCTTATTCAGAAAGCGTTAGTAGCTATAAAAATAGGTGTTAGCAAAGTCTGCGAATAGGCCCGGCCGCGCTACTTCCTTGCCGCTTCGATCTGCACCACCAGCCGCACCTTCTTGGGCATGCCCATGGCAACGAGGTAATCCATGCCCCACTGGGTGCGATCGATACTGCCCTCGAAATCGCCACCACAGACTTCCGTCTTCAGCATGGGGCTCTGGTAGCAGTTGAACTGCGTGGCGCTAAGCACCAGCGGCGCGGTTTTGCCCAGCAGGGTGAGCTGGCCGTGCACCTTGGTAACCCGGTCGCCGTCGAATTCGAAGCGGTCGGAGACAAAGCGCATCTCCGGGTACTTCGCCGTGTTGAACAGGTCGGCGCTTTGCAGGTGTTTGTCGAACTCAGCCGATCCACTGTGCAGCGACTGGGTGTCGACGCGCACGTCCACTTTGCCATTTTTGCCGCTGCGGTCGAAGTCGATGCTGCCGCTGGTTTTTTCAAACTGGGCGCGGTTGGTCGAGGTACCGAAATGGCCGATCTCGAAGGCCACGTAGGTGTGGTGGGGGTCGATCGCGTACTCGGCGGCGAGGGCGGGCCCAGCGGTCACGAGCAAGGCGGCGGCGAAGGCAAGGCGCATGGGAGCATCTCCGGGCAAAAGAGTGCAGTTTAGAAGCCGTTGGCCGCGCCGTCACCTGCGCGCATTGCACGGGCTCCCGAATACCCAGGTTCAGCCCCTGGACTGCGCCGCGCTCTTCCAGGCTGCCAGGGCGGCTTCGAGGTCGCCGCGCTGCTCGGCCAGTTGCGCCAGGTGGCGCCAGGCATTGGTGCGCAAACCGGCGTCCTGCAGCTTGGGCGCTGCCTGGGTCAGCAATTGCTGGGCCTTGCCCCAGAGCTGGCGCTGCATGCAGGCCACGCCGGCAAGGTATTGCAGGCGTGCGTCGCGCGGATTGGCTTGCTGCGCGGTTTCAATGCGCGCCAGCCACTGGGCGTCCAGGCTGTCGAGCGCGGTTTCCAGCGCACGCACCAAGCGGCGCGCGTCCAGTTCGTCGAGGTCGCCGGGGCGGTCCACCAGCTGCTGCCACACGGGTTCCAGCCAGCGG
>JBATPF010000123.1:0-1654 GCA_049291355.1 Giesbergeria sp. | reverse complement strand
GTTTTTCATTGTGAGGAACCGCATGCTGATCCTGCTCTCGCCCGCCAAGTCCCTTGATTTCGACACACCGCTGCCGCCCGGTCTGGCGCACACGCTGCCCGCCTTTCCTGCGCAGGCCCGCGAATTGGTGGGTCTCCTGCGCGGCTTTGCGCCGCAGGAGCTGGCCTCGCTGATGCACATCAGCGACACATTGGCAGCGCTGAACGTAGCGCGCTACGCGAACTTTCGCGCGCGGCCGGGCGAAGCCCACGCCCGCCAGGCACTGCTGGCCTTCAATGGCGATGTCTACGACGGACTCGACGCGGGCAGCCTGGATGCCTCGGCGCTCGCATGGGCGCAGGACCACCTTGCGATTCTGAGCGGCCTCTACGGCGTGCTGCGCCCGCTTGACCGCATGCAGCCCTACCGCCTGGAGATGGGCACGCGTCTGGCCACGCCCCATGGCACCAACCTGTATGACTTCTGGGGCGCCCAGATCGCGCGGCACCTGGACAAACAGCTGCGCAAGCAGCCTGGCGAGCCGCTGCTGCTCAATCTGGCGTCGCAGGAATATTTCAAGTCCGTGGATCGCAAGGCGCTGCGGGCCCGTGTCTCCGAATGCGTCTTTGAAGACTGGCACGCAGGCGCCTGGAAGGTGATCGGGTTTCACGCCAAGCGTGCGCGCGGGCGCATGGCGCGCTTTGCCATCGTGCAACGCGCCCAGGCGCTGGAGGACCTGCAGGCCTTCGACGCGGACGGCTACGCTTTTGCTCCCTCCGCGTCGTTGCCCGAGCGCCTGGTGTTTCGCCGCCGCAGCGCATGAGCGCCGTGCTGCAGATGCGGTAAAAAGGGCGCCATGGACGAGCACAAGCCTTTCTCTTTCGCCGACAGCGGCCGGCCGGCCACAAGCCCCGCATCTGAGGAAGTGCGCCGCTGGGTGAACGAGCAAGTCGCGGCGGGCGTGGAGCGCGCGGCCATGCACGCGGCGATGGCCACTGCCGGCTGGGAGGCTGCGGCGGCCGAGGCAGCGCTGGGCGAGGTGTTGGACGAACCTGTCCCTGCACCGGCCCGCCTGCCTGGACCCAAGCTGTATGGCGCGCCGCACGTGCTGCACGCGGCCGGGCACGCGGTGGGCGTGCAGGTGGCCTTGGATCGCCCGCCGCTCGTGGTGTTCTCGCAGTTGCTGGGTGCCGACGAATGCGCCGCCTTGATCGACGCTGCACGCCCCCGCCTGGCACGCTCGCTCACCGTGGAGACGCACACCGGCGGCGAAGAGATCAACCCCGATCGAACCAGCGAAGGGATGTTTTTCCAGCGCGGCGAAAACGCCGTGGTGCAGCGCCTGGAAGAGCGCATTGCCGCGCTGCTCGACTGGCCGGTGGACCACGGAGAAGGCCTGCAAGTGCTGCACTACGGTCCGGGCGCCGAATACAAGCCGCACTACGACTATTTCGACCCGGCCGAGGCGGGCACCGCCAGCATGCTGCGCCGAGGCGGGCAGCGCGTGGCCACGCTGGTGATGTACCTCAACACACCGCAGGCCGGCGGCGCCACGGTGTTTCCCAGCCTGGGCCTCACGGTGTCGCCCCAGCGCGGCAATGCCGTCTTCTTCAGCTACGACCGGCCCCGGCCCGACACGCGCACGCTGCACGGCGGCGCGCCGGTGCTGGCAGGC
>JBATPF010000122.1:0-4641 GCA_049291355.1 Giesbergeria sp. | reverse complement strand
CATTGGGGCGCTCCACCAGCGCGGTCACTTCGTCGAGCAGGGCATCGTCGTCAATGGCATGGGCGCCGTTGCCCACTGTTGCGGCCGCAGCAGCCAGCTGGCGTGCGATCTCGGCGCGGCGCTCGGCGAAGCTGGCAATGACGGCGCCTTCATCGCGCAGTTGCTGGGCATAACTGTCCGCATCCTTGAGCACTACGGGGGAGATCTTGGCCTCAAACCGGTGCCCTTGCGTGCTGTTGCCCGCCGTGAGCCCCAGCGCCTTGACCGGCACCACCTCGCTGCCGTGCAGCGCGACCAGCCCGTGGGCGGGGCGCACGAACTGCACACTGCTCCAGCCAGGGAGTTCACAGTCGGTCTCCAGTTGGTAGGTCATCACCTTGGGGATGGGGAGCTTGGTGATGGCTTCATCCAACGCCTTTTGCAGGCCCTCAACCAACGGAGCCCCTCTTACTAGGCTTTCATAAAACAGTACTTCTGCTTTTCCGTCCTGCTCACGCGTTAGTTCTGACAAGATCTGCTCATCTAAATCCAAGGCCAGCAGCTTCTTTTTAAGTGCGGGAGTAGCGTTACCCACAGCATCCAAACCCACGCTAACAGGCATGAGTTTTATCCTTACCCGGCGTAGTGGTGCGGTCGAACGAACATTGCTCACCGAAACTGCCAAACGCCTCGGTGATGCAAAAGGCACCCAGATAGAACGAGGGATGTCCTCATGCCCCGGCTCAGTCAACCCTTGGTCTGAAAGCGACTTGTACAAGGCCTCAGCGAATGCATTTCCCAGCTTTTGGAGCGCTTTCGGAGGCAGCTCTTCTACAAACAGTTCAACGAGAAGGTTTTGGATCGTCATGTTCTTGCTCCACCCTTAGGCGGCCTTCTTGGCCATTTGGGCGACCCATTCGCGCGGCGCCATGGGGAAGCCCAGGCGCTCGCGGCTCTCGTAATAGCTTTGCGCCACGGCGCGGGCCAGGTTGCGGATGCGGCCGATGTAGGCGGCGCGCTCGGTCACGCTGATGGCGCCGCGTGCATCAAGCAGGTTGAATGTGTGCGCTGCCTTTAAAACTTGCTCATAAGCTGGCAAAGCCAGTTTCTTTTCGATCAAGAGTTCAGCCTGCCTTTCATGGCTTTCAAAAGCGCCGGGAATCCCTTTTTCCGGGACACCTCGTAAAAAATCTACATCGCTGTACTCGAAGTTGTAGGTCGATTGCTCCACCTCGTTTTGCTTGTAGACGTCGCCGTAGGTGAGCCTGGAACCGTCCGCCCCTTCGGTCCAGATCAGGTTGTAGACGTTGTCCACGCCCTGCAGGTACATGGCCAGGCGCTCCAGACCGTAGGTGATCTCGCCCGTGGCGGGCTTGCAATCGATGCCGCCGACCTGCTGGAAGTAGGTGAACTGCGTCACCTCCATGCCGTTGAGCCAGACCTCCCAGCCCAGGCCCCAGGCGCCCAGCGTGGGGTTTTCCCAGTCGTCTTCGACAAAGCGGATGTCGTTTTGCTTCAAGTCGAAACCCAGAGCTTCGAGCGAACCGAGGTACAGCTCAAGGATGTTGCTGGGCGCGGGCTTCAAAACCACCTGGTACTGGTAGTAGTGCTGCAGGCGGTTGGGGTTCTCACCGTAGCGGCCATCCTTGGGGCGGCGGCTGGGCTGTACATAGGCCGCCTTCCAGGGCTCAGGGCCAATGGCTCGCAAGAAGGTGGCGGTGTGCGAGGTGCCCGCGCCCACTTCCATGTCGTAGGGCTGGAGCAGCGCGCAGCCTTGCGCGTCCCAGTACGACTGAAGTTTGAGAATGATTTGCTGGAAGGTCAACATGGGGTGTGCTGCGCGGTACGGGCCGCGCGAGAAAAAGTGGGGGCCAAGCCCTTGGCACGCCAGAGCGGCGCGCAAGCACACGATTTTACGCAGGGCCTGGGGCGGCCCAGCGGATCAGGCGCCGTCCCAGCGCCGCAGCACCAGACTGGAGTTGGTGCCGCCAAAGCCAAAGCTGTTCGACAAGGCCGTGCGGATCGGGGCGTCCACCGTGGTACGCACCAGCGGCATGCCTTCGGCAGCGGGGTCAAGCGTCTCGATGTTGGCCGAGCCGGCGATAAAGCCCTGTTGCAGCATCAGCAGGCAATAAATGGCTTCCTGCACGCCGGTGGCGCCCAACGAGTGGCCGGTGAGCGACTTGGTGGACGAGAAGCGAGGAATCGCGTCACCAAACACCGCCTTGATGGCGCGCAGTTCAGGTACGTCGCCTACGGGCGTGGACGTGCCGTGGGTGTTGATGTAATCGATGGGCTGATCCAGCCCCGCAATGGCCTGGCGCATGCAGGCAATAGCGCCTTCGCCCGATGGGGCCACCATGTCGGCGCCGTCGGACGTGGCGCCAAAGCCCACGACTTCGCCCAAAATGGTGGCTCCGCGCGCCTGTGCATGCTCCAGGCTCTCAAGCACCACGGCGCCGCCGCCGCCCGAGAGCACGAAACCGTCGCGGTTCGCGTCGTAGGCGCGCGAGGCCTTTTCGGGCGTCGCGTTGTAGGCGCTCGACATGGCGCCCATGGCATCAAACAGCATGCCCATGCCCCAGGTGACTTCCTCGCCACCGCCGGCAAACATCACGTCCTGCATGCCCCAGGCAATCTGCTGAGCCGCCGCGCCAATGCAATGCGCCGACGTGCTGCACGCCGAGGTGATGGAGTAGTTGATGCCCTTGATGGCAAAGTTGGTCGACAGGCAGGCCGAGACGGTGGAGCTCATGCAGCGCGTGACCTGGTAGGGCCCCACACGGCGAATGCCCTTGCTGCGCAAGATGTCGGCGGACTCGATCTGATTGGCGGGCGATCCCCCGCCCGATCCCATGATGAGGCCGGTGCGCGGGTGCGAGACCGTCTCGGGCGGCAGGCCAGCTTCTGCGATGGCGTTCGTGAGTGCAACATGGGCGTAGGCTGCTGCGTCGCCCATGAATCGCAACTGCTTGCGGTCGATCAGCGCTTCCAGGTCGATCTTCGGCACACCCGCCACCTGGCTGCGCAGGCCCATTTCGGCGAACTGCGGCATGGCGCGAATGCCCGAACGGCTCTCGCGCAGCGACTGCGTGACCGATGCCTTGTCGTTGCCAATGCACGAGACGATGCCCGTGCCCGTGATTACCACGCGTTTCATGGAGACTCTCCTGTCGCTTTCGCAGCGGCGGGCGCTTCGTCCTTCTTGAACAGGCCGACACGCAGGTCGCTTGCCACGTAAATTTCCTGGCCATCCGCCAACAAGCGGGCGTCACCAATGGCCATCACCAGCTTGCGCTTGATGACCCGCTTGATGTCGATTTCGTAGGTAACCAGTTTGACGTCGGGCCCCACTTCGCCCGTGAACTTGACCTCGCCCGCGCCCAGCGCACGGCCCTTGCCCGGCAGCTGCAACCACGTCAGGTAGAAACCGATCAGTTGCCACATGGCATCCAAACCCAGACAGCCCGGCATGACCGGGTCGCCCTGGAAATGGCAGTCGAAAAACCAAAGGTCTGGACGCACGTCGAGTTCGGCCCGGATCCTGCCCAGCCCATGCGCACCGCCGTCGCTATCGATGTGCGTGATGCGGTCGAACATCAGCATTGGCGGCAAGGGCAAGCGCCCGCTTTCGGCCGAAAAAAGCCGGCCTTCGCCCGAAGCGATCAGTTGTTCGTAGGAAAAGGAATCTGCCATGTGAATCGTGCTCCAGGGCTGCCCGCGCAGCGCTCATTCAGTGGGTAGTGCCCTGCCCCGCCCCGTTGGACCCGGTCGCTTGCTCAAGCGCTGCCCAGACAGGCGGAAAGTGCCATTTTTAGATGATTGCGTCTAGACCCGATTGTAGAGAGGCTTTATGCGAGCGGCTTCAGGTGTTGGTTGCGAGCGCGGCGGCGCGCCAACAGACCGGCCAACAGACAAATCGCACCCAGCAGCCACAGCGGCTCCAGGCGCCAGCGCGCCGCCCACCAGGCAAAGGGCGTCACTGCGCCGCTTCGCCCCTGCACCTGCGCGAGCAGGACACCACGCGTCGCGCGAGGCAGCAGGTGCGTGACCTGCCCGCGGTAATCAATCACGGCGGTGGCGCCCGTATTGGTTGCGCGCACCATGGGGCGCTCGAACTCCAGCGTGCGCATGCGGCTGATCTGCAGATGCTGGTCGATCGCCAGGCCGGTGCCGAACCAGCCAATGTTGCTCAGATTCAACAGCACCGTAGGAGCCCGTTCGGGCGCACGAAACTGCGCTGCGATCTCGTCGCCAAAAAGGTCTTCGTAGCAGATGTTGGGCGCAATGCGCTCGCCGTGCCACAGAAAAGCGGGCTGACCCAGCGGGCCTCGGGCGAAATCACCCAAAGGAATATCCATCATCTCGGTGAACCAGCGAAACAGGGGAGGAATGAATTCCCCGAAAGGCACGAGGTGATGTTTGTCATAGCGGTACGGTGCGTCCAGAGCTGGCGCAAAGCCGAACACCGAATTGGTGTAACCCGCTTGCATGTCGCCCAGCGGAATGCCAATCAAGGCGGCTTGGTCGCCCTGTGCATAGCGCCGGGCGATGGCCTCCAGATAGCCGGGCGGCAGTTGCGCCGGCAGCAGGGGCAGCGCGGTTTCGGGCGCCACCACCAGCGCGGCGCTGGCGGCCGAAAGCTCGCGCGCGTACCAGGCC
>JBATPF010000121.1:0-11533 GCA_049291355.1 Giesbergeria sp. | reverse complement strand
CACCCACAGCCTGCAGCGTGCGGCGCAGCTCCAGCGCCAGCAGCGAATCGGCGGGCGCTGCGATGTACAGCGAGCGAAAGGCAAACTGCGGAACGCCGCGCAGGCGAAACCCGCAGGCGGCCAGCAGCGCGGCGGGGCGGCGCGGCCGGCCTCGGCCCTTGCGCGGCGTCTGCTGGGCTGCGCTGTGCTGGTTTCATGGCCTGTCGGTGACTCGAACGCAATGGATAACTGAGATGCAAAGACGCATGCTGTTCACCCTGGCTTCTTCGGCGCTACTCGCCGGCTGCGGCTTTCGCCTGCGCGGTGTGCCGCAGTTCGCCTTTCGCTCGCTGTACATCGCAGCGCCCGCCGACTCGCTGCTGGCGCTGGAGCTGCGCCGCACGTTGGAGGCGGTGGGTGGCGCGCTGCAGGTGCTGACAGTTCCCGCGTCGCTGCCCCAGGCCGAGGCGGTGTTCGAACTGCTTTCCGAGAAGCAGGAACGCTCGGTGGTCGGCTTCAACGCCTCGGGTCAGGCGCGCGAGCTCGAATTGCGTCTGCGCATTCGTTTCCGTCTGCGCAACCAGACTGGCACCGAACTGATCGCGCCCACCGAGATCCTGCAGCAGCGCGAAATCAGCTACAACGAAACCATCGCTCTGGCCAAAGAAGCCGAAGAGGCGCTGCTGTACCGCAATATGCGCAGCGACCTGGTGCAGCAACTGCTGCGTCGGCTGGCTGCAGTCAAATCCTGAATCAGCGCGTTTTCAGCGCGCTGGCCGCTCGCGCATCAGCGTGCTTTTGCCAAACAGCGATTCCACCAGGTCCACTGCCAGCCGCGCCGTCTTGTTACGCACGTCCAGCGCTGGGTTGAGCTCAACGATGTCGAGCGAGGCCAGGCGGCCACTGTCGGCAATCATCTCCATGCACAGTTGTGCTTCCCGGTAAGTCGGGCCGCCGGGCGCCGTGGTGTCTACGCCCGGGGCGAGTTCGGGGTCCAGAAAGTCCACGTCAAAGCTCACGTGCAGGTGGGTGGCATCGTCCATGCCCGCCAGGGCACGCTGCATGGTCTCGCGCATGCCGACTTCGTCAATGAAGCGCATGTCGTAGACCTCCAGGCCTTGCTCGCGCACCAGTTGCTTCTCGCCCGCATCCACGCTGCGGATCCCGATCTGGCGAATCTGCGCCGGAGCCAGAGCATTGCGACCATCCGGCAGGCGCGCCAGTGCGGTCAAGGGTTCGGGCCCCAATCCGAACAGGCAGGCAACGGGCATGCCGTGCAGGTTGCCGCTGGGGGTGAGGCCACTGGTATTGAAGTCGGCATGGGCGTCGAGCCAGAGCACGCGCAGCGTTTTGCCCGTGTTGTGGCAATGGCGCGCCACTGCGGCGATGCTGCCCAAGCCCAGGCAATGGTCGCCGCCGAGCAGTACGGGCAGATGCCCTGCCTCCAGCTCGGCAAGAACGGCGCCAAATACCTGCTGGTTCCAGGCGACGACTTCGGGCAAATGGCGATAGCCCCCGCTGGGCGGCTGCCACGGATTGGCCGGCCCATGCAGGTTCCCGCGGTCGATCACGTCCAGCCCATGGCTCTCCAGCGCTGCCTGTAGCCCGGCCACGCGCAGCGCTTCGGGGCCCATGGAAGCGCCACGTGCGCCGGCGCCGATATCCGTCGGTGCGCCAATCAGCGCCAGGGTTTGGGTGGGGTTGTTCAGGGTCATGGCGGATGCGTCGTGAGCGAAGACCGCCATTGTGCGCAGGAGTGCCAGCAGCGGACAGTCTGCTTTCTGACGCTTCACGATGGCAAGTTGGCGATTGGCCAGACCTTTTTGGCGAATTGCCGCAGAGCAAGGGGGTGATCGCGCCTTGCCCTAGACTTGCCGCGATGCAAATTGCCCTGGCCCAGCTTTCCGCACAACTGCAGCGCGGCCTGGCGCCGCTGTACCTGTTGCATGGCGACGAAGCCTTGCTGATCGAGGAGGCGGCCGATGCCGTGCGTGCCGCAGCACGTGCTGCCGGCCATACGGAACGCACGGTGTTTGTCGCAAGCGGAGCCCGCTTTGACTGGAGCGCTGTGCTGGCTGCTGGCGGCAGCCTGAGCCTGTTTGCCGACCGCCAGACCGTAGAGCTGCGCGTGCCATCAGGCAAACCCGGCAAGGAGGGCGGCGCGGCCTTGCAACAAATGGCCGCAGCGGCCGAGCCGGGCTCCAGCACTCTGACCCTGGTCTTGATGCCCAGGCTCGACAAGGCGACGCGCTCAGGGGCGTGGTTTGGCGCGCTGGCAGCTGCCGGCGTGGCGGTGCAGATCGATGCGGTCGAGCGCCCGGTGCTGCCGCAGTGGATTGCCCAGCGCCTGGCCTTGCAGGATCAGTGGGTGGCACAGGGCGAGGCGGGTCAGCGCACGCTGCAGTTTTTTGCCGACCGCGTGGAAGGCAATCTGCTGGCGGCACACCAGGAAATCCAGAAGTTGGCGCTGCTGCATCCAGCGGGGGAGCTGTCGCTGGAGCAGGTCGAGTCGGCCGTGCTCAACGTGGCGCGCTACGACGTGTTCAAGCTCAGTGAGGCGGTTCTGGCGGGCCAGGTGCTGCGCGTGCAGCGCATGCTCGACGGCTTGGAAGCCGAAGGCACGGCGGCGGTGCTGGTGCATTGGGCATTGTCAGACGACATCCGCGCGCTAAAGCGCATTGCCGATGCGATGGCTGCGGGGCGGCCCTTGCCCATGGCGCTTCGAGAGGCGCGTGTCTGGGGCGCCAAGGAGAAGCTGTACGAGCGCGTCCTCGGCCACCTAGCGCCCTCGGCTGCGGGGCGTTTGCTGCAATCCGCCCACCTGGTGGACGGCATCGTGAAGGGTCTCAAGGTCCCCGATTGGCCGCAGGACGGCTGGGAAGCATTGCACCGGCTCGCGCTGCAATGCACCCGCGTCTGCCGAGGCCCTCAATAAGGCGGGAATCAGACCTTTTCGCCGCCGACGAAAGTGACCTGCATATTCACCCGGTAGGCGGTGATGTGGCCGCCTTCCACCGTGACTTTTTGCTCTTTGATCCAGGCGCCGCGTACTTGGGACGCATCCTGGCAGGCATTGGCAATGCCTTGGGCAATGGCATCCTCGAAGCTGGTCTTGCTGGTGGAACTGACTTCAATTACTTTGGCGACGCTCATGGAAACTCTCCGTTGGGTAGCAAAAGAGCCATCCTAGGCAGAGTGCGTGGTTTGCCATGTCGGACGCCGCGCCCCATCACGGTAGGCGCGCCGCACGGCCCAGGTTCGGTCCATCTGCCAGAATCCGGGCCATGACCGCTCTAAACGTCACCGAAACCGTCCAGGCGCTGGGTTTGCAGGCAAAAGTGGCTTCAGCGCTTATGGCGTCTGCGTCTGCAGCTATCAAAAATGTTGCACTTAAAAGCCTGGCGAGCCAGTTGCGCGCGCAGGCAGCACAGCTCAAGGAAGCCAATGCGCTCGATCTGGCGCGGGCCCGCGCCGCTGGCCTGGCGGAGCCCATGGTGGACCGCCTGAAATTGACCGACCAGGTGCTGGAAACCTGTGCGCAGGGCTGCGAACAGCTTGCCGCCATGCCGGACGTGATTGGCGAAATTGTGGGGATGAACCAGCAGCCCAGCGGCATCCGCGTGGGCCGCATGCGGGTACCGATTGGCGTGTTTGGCATGATTTACGAGAGCCGGCCCAACGTCACCATTGAGGCAGCGAGCCTGGCCATCAAGAGCGGCAATGCCGCCATCCTGCGCGGCGGCTCTGAGGCCATCGAGTCGAACCGGGCGCTGGCGCTGTTGGTGCAGCAGGCGCTGCGGGATGCGGGCTTGCCACCGGACGCCGTGCAATTGGTCCAGACCACCGACCGCGAAGCCGTGGGCCAGCTCATTGCCATGCCGCAGTACGTGGATGTGATCATCCCGCGCGGTGGCAAGGGATTGATCGAGCGCATCAGCGCGGGCGCCAAGGTTCCGGTCATCAAGCACCTGGACGGCAATTGCCACAGCTATGTGGACGACCCTTGCGAGCTTGAGATGGCGGTGCGCGTGGTGGACAACGCGAAGACGCAGAAATACAGCCCCTGCAATGCCAGCGAAAGCCTGCTGGTGGCGCGCGGCGTGGCGGCGCAGTTTTTGCCCCGCATCGGCGCCGTGTTTGCGAAAAAAGGGGTTGAAATGCGGGTTTGCGCAGAATCTATGGCCTTGTTAGCTCCTATTTCAGGAGCGAGCCTGGTGCTGGCAAGCGAGCAGGATTGGTCCGAAGAGTATCTGGCTCCCGTCATCAGCATCAAGGTGGTGGATGGTCTGGATGAGGCCATTGCCCACATCAATCGCTATTCGAGCCACCACACCGACGCCATCCTCACCCGCGACCACATGCATGCGCAGCGCTTTCTGCGCGAAGTCGATTCGGCCAGCGTGATGGTGAACGCCAGCACGCGCTTTGCGGACGGCTTCGAATACGGCCTGGGCGCTGAAATCGGCATCAGCACCGACAAGTTCCACGCCCGAGGCCCGGTGGGAATTGAAGGCCTGACCTCCCTCAAATGGGTGGTGCTGGGCCAGGGCGAGGTGCGCGGCTGAAGAGCCGCCGAGCATGAAAATCATCATCCTCGGCGCGGGGCGCATCGGCTGCAGCGTTGCGGAGAGTCTGGTCTCCGAGCGCAATGACATTACCGTCATCGATATCGACGCGCGGCGCCTGCGCGAGCTCGAATCGCGTTTTGACCTGCGCGGCGTGGTCGGCAACGGGATCGAGGCCAGCGTGCTGGCCGAGGCAGGGGCGCGCGACACCGACCTCTTGATTGCCTGCGCGGCGCAGGACGAAACCAATCTGGTGTGCTGCAAGGTGGCGCAACTCCTTTTCAACATTCCGACGCGCATCGCCCGCGTGCGCTCTTCCGGTTTCGACAGCGAGGCGCTGACCAGCAACGAGGGCTTTGGTGTCAGCCGGATCATTCGCCCGGAAGAGTCGCTGACGCGCTACATCGGCAAGCTCATTGAACACCCCGAGGCCATGCAGGTGCGCGAGTTTGCTGGCGGCCGCGCCTGCCTGGTCTCGACGCGTGCGCGCGCAGGCGCGCCCATGGTCGGCACGACGATTGGCGCTATCCGCGCCAGCACGCCCGAGCTGGCCATGCGCATCGTCGCCCTGTACCGGCGCCTTCCCGACGAGCCCGACCGTTTCGTCGCCTGCGATGGCGAAACGCGCATTGAGGCGGGCGACGAGGTGTTTGTGCTCTCTGCGAGCGAGAACATCTCGGTGGTGCTGCGCGGCCTGCACCGGCCTGTTGGGCATGTCACTCGCGCGGTGCGCCGCGTGATGATTGCCGGCGGTGGCGCCGTCGGGCTGCGTCTGGCCCAGCAATTGGGGCAAGAGCCGGGGCGCTTTCACGTCAAGATATTTGAGGAAGATGCCGAACGCTGCGTCGAGTTGGCCTCGCTTTTGCCGTCCGAGGTGCTGGTTCTGTACGGCGAGGCCACTGACGAAGACCTGCTGGCGGCCGAGACCATTGAAGACGTCGACTTTTTCCTTGCGCTCAGCAACGACGATGAGAACAACATCATGGCGGCGCTGCTCGCCAAGCGCATGGGCGCGCGCCGGGTGCTTGCGTTGATCAACCGGCGCAGCTATGCCGACCTGATGCACGGCACGGAAATCGACATTGCACTTTCGCCCGCGCAAGCCATGCTGGGCGAACTGTTGGCGCATGTGCGCCGGGGCGACGTGCAGGCGGTGCACAGCCTGCGCCGCGGCGTGGCCGAAGCGCTGGAAATGGTGGCGCGCGGCGACCGCAAGAGTTCGCGTGTGGTGGGTCGGCGGGTCAAGGAATTGCGCCTGCCGGCCGACGTGCACATGGGGCTGGTGGTGCGCGGCCTGCCGGACGTCGGCGTGGCAGCCGAGCAGCCGCCAGAGGTCATCATTTCGCACAGCGACACCGTGATCGAGCAAGGCGACCACGTGGTGTTCTTTCTGCCGCACAAGCGCCTGGTGGGTGACGTGGAAAAACTGTTCCGCGTCAGCGCGACCTTCTTCTGAACGCCATGGCCGACGTGCTACCGGTCCTGCGGGTGCTTGGCATGCTGGTCATGCTGTTCGCCCTGGCCATGGGCGTCCCGTTGGCCGTGTCTTTGCACCAGCAGGACGGCGTGTGGCAGGTGTATCCGATTGCCATGGCGGCGGCTCTTGGCAGCGGCGCCGCGCTTACCTTCGGCCTGCGCCGCTACCGGCGCGAATTGCTGCCGCGCCACGGGGTCATGCTGGTGTCGCTTGCCTGGTCGCTGCTGCCGCTGGTGGCATCGCTTCCGCTCACGCTGGCGTGCGGCCTGGTGGGCCGCCCCCTGTCGTTCACGCACGCCTATTTCGAGGCCGTGTCTGGCCTGACCACCACCGGATCGACAATTTTCACCGGACTCGACGCGTTGCCGGTCTCGGTCAATGTCTGGCGCACGCTGCTGCAATGGATTGGTGGCATGGGTATTCTGGTGCTGGCCGTTGCAGTGCTGCCCATGCTGGGTGTCGGAGGCAGCCAGCTCTTCAAGGCCGAAGCGGCGGGCCCGGTGCGCGATACCAAGCTCACCCCGCGCATGACCGGCACGGCCAAGGGTCTGTGGGGCGTGTACGCCACGTTCTCGGTGGCTTGCGGGCTCGCCTACTGGCTCGGCGGCATGGAGCCGCTTGACGCCTTGATGCACATGTTCAGCACCGTGAGCCTGGGCGGAATGTCGTCCCATGACGCAAGTTTTGGGTATTTCCAATCGCCACTGCTCGAATGGCTGGCGGTGGGTTTCATGCTGCTTGCCAGTTGCAACTTCGCGCTGTACTTCATCGCCATGCGCAAAGGCCATGTGGGCGAATTCTTAAGTGACCCCGAAATGCGGGCCACGCTGGGAACGCTGGTGGGCGTGGGCCTTTTCATCGCATTGCTGCTTTGGCTCAAGGGCGTGTATGCGCCCCTGGAAGCGCTGCGCCAGGGCATGTTCCACACTATTTCTGTTGCTTCCACCACCGGCTATGCCAGCAGCGACTATTTGGGCTGGCCAGTGTTTGCGCCGGTGCTCATGCTGATGCTCTCCGGTGTGGCGACCAGCGCCGGCTCCACCGGTGGCGGCATCAAGATGGTGCGCATGCTGATTCTTTTCAAGCAGGCGCAGCGCGAGCTCACGCGCCTGGTGCACCCCAACGCCGTGCAACCCGTGCGCCTGGGTGGGCGCGTGGTCGGTAGCCCCATGATTTTCTCGGTGCTGGCGTTCATGCTGGTGTACGCGGCCACGCTGCTGTTGCTCAGCATGGTGCTGCTGCTGACCGACCTGGACCCGGTAACGGCTTTCAGCGCCGTCATGGCCAGCCTGCATTGCACCGGGCCAGGCCTGGGCGCCATCGGGCCAACTTCAACCTACGCTGTGCTCACCGATTTCCAGGTGTGGGTCTGCACCCTGGCCATGGTGCTTGGCCGGCTCGAAATTCTGAGTTTCCTCGCCTTGCTGACGCCCGCCTTCTGGCGGCGCTGAGCGCCTGCAGCACTTCTACAATCGCCAAATCCCTCTTGCAAGGCCCCGCATGGTTCCGCATCTCATCACCGCCCTTACGGGGCCCATCAACGAACTCGAACAGCGCGTCATCGACTCGATGCCTGCGACAGAGCGCTGGTTTCGCCTGGAATGGATGGAGCACACGCCGCCGTTCTATACCTCGGTGGACATCCGCAATGCAGGTTTCAAGCTGGCACCCGTGGACACCAACCTGTTTCCTGGCGGCTGGAACAATCTGACTCCCGAGATGCTGCCGCTGGCGGTGCAGGCCGCCATGGCGGCGATAGAAAAAATCTGTCCCGAAGCGCGCAATCTGCTCATCATTCCAGAGAATCACACGCGCAACAGCTTCTACTTGAGCAACCTGGCGCAGCTGCAGCGCATCTTCAACATGGCCGGGCTCAATGTTCGGATCGGCTCGGTCAGCCCGGATGTGAAAAAGTCCACGGTCATCGAACTGCCTCAAGGCGAAAGCCTGACGCTCGAACCCGTGGTGCGCACACGTGGGCGCCTGGGTCTCAAGAACTTTGATCCCTGCACCATCTTGCTCAACAACGATCTGTCTGCCGGAGCGCCCGGCATTCTTGAAGACCTGCACCAGCAGTATCTGCTACCGCCACTGCACGCGGGCTGGACTGTGCGCCGCAAAAGCTCACACTTTCGCAGTTACGAGGAAGTCGCCAAACGGTTCGGCAAGGTTCTGGGCATCGACCCCTGGCTGATCAACCCGCTGTTTGGCAAATGCAGCGAGGTGGACTACGCCACACAGCAAGGTCTGGATGCCGTGCAAGTGCAAGTGGAAGTCGTGCTCAGCAAGGTGCGACGCAAGTACAAGGAATACGGTATCAAGGAAAAACCCTTTGTGGTCGTCAAACCCGACAATGGCACCTACGGTATGGGCGTCATGACGGTGCGCGACCCCAAAGACCTCGAAACGCTCAATCGCAAGACGCGCAACAAGATGGCCGTGGTCAAGGATGGTCAGCAGGTGCACGACGTCATTGTTCAGGAGGGCGTGCTGACCCAGGAGCGCCTCAACGGCGCCGTGGCGGAGCCTGTGGTCTACATGATGGACCGCTATGTGGTGGGAGGCTTTTACCGTATGCATCCGGACCGCGGGGTGGACGAAAACCTCAATGCGCCCGGAGCTGCTTTCGTCCCCCTGGCCTTTGACCAAAGCACGCATATGCCCCAATTGGGTGCACGACCCGGCGCCAGCGCACCCAACCGCTTCTACATGTACGGGGTGGTGGCCCGGCTCGCTATGCTGGCTGCCAGCTACGAGCTCGAAGCAACCAACCCAGATGCCGAAATCTACGATTGAGTGCTGCGTGGCAGGCTTGCAACAAATTGCAATCGAAGCAGAACGTGGCGCGATTTGCCTGTTCGCTCCGCCGCAGTCCGGCGCAGAATGACCGGCCCGATCCCCTAAGGTGGCGGGGCGCCTGAAAAAGCGCCTGCGCTCTCGCCCTGTTTGTGCAAAGCTCGAAATCTTCTCTATCGGCCCTGACCCTTGCAGCCATTGGCGTGGTGTACGGCGACATAGGCACCAGCGTCCTTTACGCCGTGAAAGAGGTTTTCGGCTCCGGCTATGTGCCGTTCACTCAGGACAATATTTACGGCATCCTGTCGATTTTCTTCTGGACGCTGACGGTCATTGTCTCCCTGAAGTACGTGGTGCTGGTGCTGCGTGCGGACAACAACGGCGAAGGTGGCTTGGTGGCGATGCTGGCCTTGGCCTCGCAGGCCGTCTTGGACAAACCCCGGTTGCGCCGGGTTTTGCTCGGCGTTGGCATCTTTGGAACTTCCTTGTTCTATGGCGATGGCGTGATCACTCCCGCCATTTCGGTGCTGTCGGCGGTGGAAGGCTTGGAAGTGGTCTCCACGCAGTTCACCGAGTACGTGATCCCATTGACCCTGTTGGTGCTGTTTTGCCTGTTTTTCGTGCAGAAGAGAGGCACCGGCGGCATTGGCAAGTTCTTCGGGCCGATCACGCTGGTCTGGTTGGCGACCATTGCTGCATTGGGCATTTCGCACATCCTTACCCATCCGGAAATTCTCTGGGCGCTCAGTCCGCACCATGCCGTGCGCTTCATTTTTTCCAATCCGGGGACCAGTTTTGTGATTCTGGGCGCCGTCGTGTTGTGTGTGACCGGGGCGGAGGCGCTCTATGCGGACCTGGGGCACTTTGGCAAATTGCCCATCCGGATTGCCTGGTTTGCTGTGGTCATGCCAGCACTGACGCTGAACTATTTCGGTCAGGGCGCCCTGTTGCTGGCGCATCCCGAAGCGGTCAAGAACCCGTTCTACATGATGGCGCCCGACTGGGCCTTGGTGCCCTTGGTGCTGCTTGCTACCATGGCCACCGTCATCGCCTCTCAGGCACTGATTACGGGCGCATTCAGTGTAACCAAGCAGGTGATTCAGCTCGGCTACCTGCCGCGTCTCAATGTGCAGCACACGAGCGTGCGGGACACGGGGCAGATTTATTTGCCTTTCGTCAATTGGGGCCTTTTTGTGGCCATCGTGCTGGCCGTTGTACTGTTTCGTTCGTCCAGCAACCTCGCGTCCGCGTATGGCATCGCAGTGACGCTTGATATGCTGATCACCACGATCCTGACTTTCTTTGTGCTGCGTTTTGGCTGGCACTATCCATTGGCGCTTTGTCTGGGTGCGACCAGCTTCTTCTTCGTCGTGGATTTGGCCTTTTTCACATCGAACCTGCTCAAGCTCTTTCAGGGCGGCTGGTTCCCGCTGATGATCGGCGGCATTGTTTTCACACTCATGACCACCTGGAAGGAAGGTCGTCGCCTGCTCAACGAAAAGCTCCGCAGCGATGCCATCGCCTTGCCCGATTTTCTCGAATCGGTGTTCGTCAATCCGCCCACCCGCGTGGACGGTACGGCCGTGTTTTTGAGCGCCGAAGCCGGCGCGGTACCCAATGCGCTCTTGCACAACCTCAAGCACAACAAGGTCCTGCACAGAACCAACCTGTTCGTCACGGTCAACAACCACGAGGTTCCATGGATCGGTCTGGACGGGCGACTGCAGGTGGAGCCACTGGGACACGACTGCTGGCAGGTGGTCATTCACTACGGGTTCAAGAACGACCCCGACGTGCCCCGCGCCTTGCAGTTGCTGCGCGGCCGCGGCTGTGACCTGGAGCCCATGACCACGAGCTACTTCCTGTCGCGCGATACGGTCATCCCCACCATTGGCAGCGGCATGGCTCCCTGGCGCGAAAAGCTGTTTGCGCAAATGCACCACAACGCTGGAGCCGCAGCGGACTTTTTGAATCTCCCTAACAACGCAGTGGTGGAGCTGGGCTCAAAAATCGAGATTTGAGGACAGCGCCTGTGCTGATTGGTGCACTCGGCTACTGGAGGCCGGCTCTGCCAGCTGTGCCTGGACTCGCAGGCATCGGGCCTGAGCCCACTGAGAGGAGATTGATGACGCCCATCACGTCGTCGACCAGCAAGACAGCGCGTTCCATCTCCGCAGCCTGCTCTTTGCTGTGAACGCATCCCATCAGTGTGACCAGGCGCCGCTGTCCCAAAGCCCAGACGCTGGTGTCGTCAAAGCGCCCGTCCATCTGGAGATAGAGCGCTACGCGCGGAATGATGTCGGCGTCGTACAAGTAAGAGTTTGGCAGTCGACAACGCCCGGACCGATAGCAGCTGCCCCCGTGCTGCACGCGAACATGCTCCTGCGAGCGAATCTCGGAGGTGTCCAACAGGCGCAGCTGCGGCGCGGAGCAGTCTTTGAATCCCCGCGTCGCCTGAACGAAGGGATCAGATGGAGACGCGGAAGGCACGTCACGGGCTGCTATTCCTGTCGCCAGGGCCGGTCCGCAGAAAAGTGCCAGGCAGGCAAGAAAACGCGGGTTGAATGGCATGTAGGTGGGCGATCATGAGGATTGAAAATCCTTGTGTCGGCGGTTCGATTCCGTCCCAGGCCACCAGTGTTCATGCGCCCCAGCGCCCGAAAGGGTCCTGGGGCGTTTCTACATATCCGTTGCGACTTCTACAAAATTGACAGTC
>JBATPF010000120.1:0-5585 GCA_049291355.1 Giesbergeria sp. | reverse complement strand
GTCGCTGGGCATGAGCATGGGGCAGTGGCTGTGCGTGCCCATGGTGCTGGCGGGCCTCGGACTCTGGTGGTACAGCGGCCAGCAGGGCGCAGCCAGGGCTCAGGCCGGCGGCTCTTCGCGGTAAAGGGCCTCAATCTCTGCGGCGTACTGGCGCTGCACCACGTTGCGGCGGATTTTTTGCGTGGGCGTGAGGCAGCCGTTGTCGATGGAGAAGTCGTCCTGGATGACGCTGAACTTGCGGATGTGGGCCACGCGCGCCTGCCGCGCGTTGACGGCATCGATTCCGCGCTGTAGTTCTTCGTTCACCTGGGGGCTTGTGCGCCATTGCGCCAGCGTGCCTGGCAGGTTGTGCTGCTGCGCAAAGCTCTGCAGCACATCGGTTTTGAGCGTCAGCAGCGTGGCCAGGTAGTTACGCGAGTCGCCCACGACCACCGCATGCTCCACCAGGGGCAGGTTCATCAGATCGGCCTCGATGTTGCCGGGTGAGATATTTTTACCGCCCGAGGTGATGAGCAGGTCTTTCTTGCGGCCGGTCACGTAGATGAAACCGTCTTCGTCGATACGGCCCAGATCGCCGCTGTGCAGCCAGCCATCCTGCAGGGTCTCGGCCGTGGCTTCGGGGCGGCTGCGGTAGCCCACAAACACATTGGGCCCTTTGACCAGGATTTCGCCGTCCTCGGCAATGCGCACCTGCACGCCGGGCAGGGGCTTGCCCGCCGCACCGATGCGGATGAAGCCCGGCAGGCTGATGGCGGTGGGGCCGCTGTCTTCCGACTGGCCGTAGACCTCGCCGATAAGCAGGTCCAGGCTGGTGAAGAACTGCAGGTTTTCCACGGCGATGGGCGCTGCGCCGGAGAGCAGGATGCGCGCCTGGTCAAAACCCAGCGCCTTTTGCACCTTGTGATGCACCAGCTTGCCCGCCAGGCGCTTCTGCAGACCGAGCCAGGCGCCGGGCTCCTGGCCTTGCAGGGCCTTGGCATGCCAGTCGCGCCCAGCCCGCAGCGCCCAGCGCGCCAGAATGGCTTTGGTGCCGGTGGCGGCGTTCAGTTTGGTGGCAATGGCCGCCTGCATTTTTTCCCAGACACGGGGCACGCCAAAGAAGATGGTGGGGTGCACTTCCTGCAAATGCTCGCCCAGGCTTTCGAGCGAGCTGGCGAAGTAGAGCTGGTAGCCCGCCAGTACATGGTTGCAGATGGCGCCCATCTGCTCGGCCACGTGGGCCAGTGGCAGGTAGGAAATCAAGCGGTCCTGCGGCGTCACCGCGAACGCGGCCGAGAGCCCGGCCGAGGTCCAGCTCAGGTTGGCGTGGGTCAGTTCCACGGCCTTGGGGTGACCCGTGGTGCCAGAGGTGTAGATCAGCGTGGCAATGCCGCTTTCCTTGATGGCATCCAGGCGCCGCTGCACCTCGGCGTCGTGCTCCATGCTGGCGCCGAGCGCCATGAAGGCCTCCCAATCCATGGGCGGGTTGATGCCATTGGAGGCCTGCGCAGGCGCTTCAGTGCGGGCACGCCGCATCATCACCGTGGCGAGCAGGCGGGACAGCGCCTGTGGCTCACATGCCGCCTTTTCCCATTGTTGTGCGTTTTCTACCAGCAGCACCGTGCAGCCGCTGTGTTCGACGATGTAGGCAATTTCGTTGGCTGCGCTGCTCCAGTAGATACCGGCGGCCACGCCGCCCACCATCATGGCGGCGAGATCCATGGTGGTCCATTCAGGCCGGTTGAAGCCCAGGATGCACACGGCATCGCCCGGCTGTACCCCCAGCGCCACCAGGGCGCGCGCGGCCTGGCGTACTTGGCCGGCATAGTCGCTCCAATTCGTGGCCTGCCAGCCTGCGGCGTCGCGCACATAGTAGGCGGGATGCGCGGGCTGGCGTGCAGCGGTGCGCAGAAGGCGCGCAGGCACGCTGGCGAACCGGCTGTCGCTGGCTGCCAGGGGGACGTTTCGGGCGTGGGTGATGGGCATGTGTGGGTCTCCGTGTTCTTGTGGCTATCCGGCACGGCGCTGCCGTGCATGGCCAGGCCCTTCTCATGGAGCCTTGGCCAGGGTCTGCAGCGTCAGGCTTTCAGCCCCAGCATCTGCCGCGCCTCAGTGGGCGATGCGATGCCGCGCCCGGCGTTCTGCGCGCATTGCGCCAGGGCTTCGATGAGCGGACCGTTGCCGCTGGCGCGGCTGCCATCGGGCAGGTAGAAGGTGTCTTCCAGCCCGGTGCGCAGCATGCCGCCCAGGTCGGCCGTTTTCTGGTGCACAGGCCAGATTTCCTGGCGGCCGATCAGCGTGGCCTGCCAGACTGCACCAGGGGCCATCCACTCGGGCAGCAGTTCGAGCAACCGTGCATCGCAGGGCATGCCTGAGGCCACGCCCATCACCAGGTTGTATTCGGCCCGCCCCATCTCGGGCCCCAGCATGCCGTTCCTGATGTACATGGTGACCGAGCGCACGATGCCCACGTCAAAGCACTCGAACTCGGGGTGCGTGCCGCATTCCTGCATGACGTCAAGGAACTGCTGCACCTTGGCCACCGGGTTGTCGAACACCATGGGCGGCCAGGCCCAGGTTCCGTCTTCCTTGAGCTTGAGGTAGTTCAGGCTGCCGGCGTTGCAGGCAGCGATTTCGGGGCGAACGCGGCGGATGCAGTCCAGTGGCCCGCTGATGTCCTTGCCGATGACGCCCGTGGTCAGGTTGATGACGACGCCGGGGCAGGCCTGGCGGATGGCGTCCACCACTTCCTGCGCCACATCCGGGTCCCAACTGGGCATGTGGCCCATGCCTTCTTGCTGAGCGCGGATGTGCACGTGCATGACGGACGCGCCGGCATCAAACGCCTGGCGGGCCTGTGCGGCCATCTGCTCAGGCGTGACAGGTACGGGGTGCTGTTTGGGATTGGTCAGCACGCCGGTGAGGGCGCAGGTCAGGATGGCTTTGTTGTTGTTCATGGCGTGGTCTCTTCGTTCGTGAGTTCAAGTTCTGCCAGCACGCTGCCTGCAGCCACGCTGCCTCGCAGCTCGGTGTGCAGGGCGGTGACGGTGCCATCGGCTCGGGCGCTAAGCCACATTTCCATCTTCATGGCCTCGACGCAGACGAGCGGCTGGCCCGCCTTGACCAGGTCGCCCACAGCCACCGAAATGGCGCGGACCGTGCCTGCCACGGGCGAGCGCAGTTTGCGTGGATCAAGGGCCTGGTCGGTTTGCGGGAAAGGTGATTTCTCTTCAAACACAAACACCGCAGCGCCCAAGGCCAGCGTCACCCGGCCACCGTGCAGCAGGCACAGGGCCTGCTGCTGCACGCCGCCTTGGCGGTAGTGCAGGCGGTGGTCTTGCAAGGCGATGTGTTCAAAGTCGAAGGCTTCGCCGCTGGCCAGTTCCACCGTCACCTGCGCACCGTGAGGACGGATGCGCACGGCCTGGCTCTCGGTCGTGCCTTGCAAAGTCAGCGTGGTGCTCCAGGCGGCCACGCTGTCCGGGCGGAACGCACCCGAGGTTTGCGCTACCAGCGCAGCAGCGGCCAGGGCCCAGGTAGCGGCATCGGCCTGCGGTGCTTGTAGCAGGGCAACGCCGTCCTGCATCCATTGGTCGATGGTCGCGGTGTGCATGCGCGCTGCGCGAAAGTCGGGATGGTCCAGCAGGTCGCGCAGAAAACGCGCGTTGTTGCGCACGCCCAGCAGCGGGCTGTCTTCCAGCGCGGCCACCAAGCGGCGGATGGCGTCGTTGCGGTCGCGGCCGTGGGCGATCAGCTTGGCCACCATGGGGTCGTACCAGGGGGTGATGGAGCCGCCTTCTTGTATGCCTGCGTCGATGCGCACCTCGCCAAAGGCGCATTGTCCCCGCGCGCGGCCTGCCAGGGCCAGCTGTGGGCGCCAGAACTGCACCGGGCCGGTCTGTGGTGCAAAGCCGTTGTACGGGTCCTCGGCGTAGAGGCGCACTTCAATCGCGTGGCCGATCAGTTGAATGTCCTGCTGCTTCAGCTGCAGCGGTTCGCCCGCCGCCACGCGCAACTGCCACTCGACCAGATCGAGGCCGGTCACGCATTCGGTCACCGGGTGCTCCACCTGCAAGCGGGTGTTCATTTCCAGAAAGTAATGGCGGTTCTCGCTGTCCACGATGAACTCCACCGTGCCTGCGCCGCGGTAGCCCACCGCCAGGGCCGCGGCCACAGCGTCGGCGCCCATCTGTGCGCGCATTTGCGGCGAGACGATGGGGGAGGGCGCTTCTTCAATGACCTTCTGGCGGCGGCGCTGTGCCGTGCAGTCGCGCTCGCCCAGGTGCACGGCGTTCCCGTGGGTGTCGGCAAACACCTGGATTTCGATGTGGCGGCCGCCTTCGATCAGGCGTTCCAGCATCAGCGTGCCATCGCCAAAGGCGCTGGTGGCTTCGCGCCGGGCGCCAGCCAGGGCTTCGGGTACCTCGGCCAGATCGCGCACCAGGCGCATGCCGCGCCCGCCGCCGCCGTTCACGGCCTTGACCAACAAGGGGGCTTGCAAGCGCGTGGCTTCGCGCAGCAGGCATTCGTCGCTCTGGTCCTCGCCCAAGTAACCGGGCGCACAGGGCACACCGGCTTCCACCATGCGCCGCTTGGCCACCGCCTTGTCGCCCATGGCGGTGATGGCCGATGCGGGCGGGCCGATGAAGACGAGACCGGCATCGGTGCACGCCTGCGCGAAATCGGCGCGCTCGGACAGGAAGCCATAGCCTGGGTGCACCGCGTCGGCGCCGGTGAGGCGTGCGGCTTGCAACAAGGCATCGATCGACAGATAGCTCTCGGCCGCAGCTGCCGGGCCGATGCGCACGGATTCATCGGCCAGTGCTACGTGGGGCGCCCTGGCATCGGCGTCGGAATACACGGCGACGGTGCGGTAGCCGAGTGCGCGGGCTGTCCGAACAACTCTGCAAGCGATCTCACCTCTGTTCGCAATCAGTATTTTTGAAAAATTCATGCCGGAACCCAGTTCGGTTTGCGTTTCTGCAGGAACGCGCTGGTGCCTTCCTGGCCTTCGGGGCCTTGGATGGCGCGTGAGAAGAGCGCGGCAGCCTCATCCACCAAATCGGCAGGAGCGCTCCAGCGCGCCCTCGCCATCAGCGCCTTGGTGGCGGCCAGCGCACCGGGTGCGCAGGCCAGAATGTCGGTCAGCACGGCTTGTACGACACTGTCCACGTCGGAGGTTTGCACCTGCTGGTGCACCAGGCCAATGGCCAGGGCTTGCGCGGCATCGAGCCGCCCGCCGGTGACGGCCAAGCGCTTTGCCTGGGAGTAGCCCAGGCGTTCCACAAGGAAGGGCGCAATCTGTGCCGGCACCACGCCGAGCGAAGTTTCCGGCAGACGAAAGCGGGCCGTCTCGGTCGCAATGGCTACATCGGCCACGCAGGCCAGACCAAAGCCGCCGCCCATCACCGTGCCCTCCAGCACCGCCACCACCGCCAGTGGGGTGTTGGCGAACGCGGCGCACAGGTGGCCAAATTCAGCGTTCACCTGGGCAATGGGATCGGCAGCGTCGCCTTCGTTCTGCAGGGCGCGCATGCGGGCGGCCGCCATGTCCTTGAGGTCGCCCCCGGCGCAGAAATGCCCACCGGCTCCGCGCAGCACCACTG
>JBATPF010000119.1:0-2418 GCA_049291355.1 Giesbergeria sp. | reverse complement strand
CGTGCGGCTGCGGCACCCCGTGGAACAAAGCGGGGCCGACTTCGCGCAGGCCCTGCGTCAGGCGCTGCAGGCTGGTGTGGTGGCCAGGCATGGCGTGGCCTCAGCCCCGGTGGCGCATCCAGCCGCGGCGCTGGTTTATCATCTCGCGCACCTGCGCTTGCTGTTCGGGCTTCAAGCTGTCATAGAAGTCGCCCATGGCGGCAATCACCTCGGGGCTGCCGGTCTGCACGGCGCGCACCTTGGCATCCACCAGTGTCTGCGCTGCTGTGCGGTCGAACGTGGCGCCCGCCACCAGGGCCTGCAGTGCCTCGCGCGGCTGGGCAGTGTCGCCCATGAAGGACTTGCGCTGGGCCTGCAGCGTGTCGGCCAAAGTTTCGAGCTTTTGCTTTTGCGCAGCGTCGAGCGCCAGCTTGCTGCCCACGCGCTCCAGCATCTTGCCGCGCATCTCCGTCATGCTTTGCTCATCCATCTGGCCGTGGCGCCAGCCGTGGCCGCTGGAGCAGGCCGACAGGCTGCCCACCAGCAGCGACGCACCGAGCATGCCGAACAGGGTTCTTTTGATCCAGGGTTTCATGGCGATGTCCTCTTCAACAAGGGTGTAAAACGAAACGCTATGGTGCGCGGCGGGCACCCGCGCGTCATCTCGGCGCGGTTTCGGTTTATTTCGCTTTGTATCGAGGAACGACGGTGGTCGCCGCCTGCCGATAATCGGAGGCGTCGCTCTGCACTGGCCCTAGGCGTTCGCACCGAATTTTTTATGTCAAATTGGCCTCTAGCGCTTATCCCATAAGCGTTACAAGCTATCAATATAAGAGCGAATCCTTTGTCTGCCGCGCATTCCGTATTGAAAGAAGTCTTTGGCTACGACGCCTTTCGTGGCCCGCAGGAAGCCATCGTTGACCATGTGATTGGCGGCGGCGACGCGCTGGTGCTCATGCCCACGGGCGGCGGCAAAAGCCTGTGCTACCAAGTGCCAGCCATCGTGCGCCAGCAGCAGGGGCGCGGCGTGGCCATCGTGGTCTCACCGTTGATTGCGCTGATGCACGACCAGGTCGGTGCGCTGCACGAGGCGGGGGTCGATGCCGCCTTCCTGAACTCCAGCCTCAGCTACGACGAGGCGCAAGACGTGGAGCTGCGCCTGCAGACCGGCGGCATCACCCTGCTGTACGCCGCGCCCGAGCGCCTGAACACACCGCGTTTTCTGGGCCTGCTCGACGACCTGTACGCGCAGGGCAAGCTGAGCCTGTTCGCCATCGACGAAGCGCACTGCGTCAGCCAGTGGGGCCACGACTTCCGGCCCGAATACCGCGCGCTTACCGTGCTGCACGAGCGCTTTCCCGGCGTACCGCGCATTGCGCTCACCGCCACCGCCGATGCGCTCACGCGCGAAGACATCGTCGAGCGGCTGCAGTTGCAAGAGGCACGGCTGTTCATCAGCAGCTTTGACCGCCCCAACATCCGCTACCGCATCGAGGAGAAGAAAGACGTCACCACGCAGCTGCTGCGCTTCATCGAGCGCGAGCACGCGGGCGAAGCGGGCGTGGTGTATTGCCAGTCGCGCAAACGCGTGGACGAGCTGGCCGCCACGCTGGCAAGCGCAGGCATCAATGCCCTGCCTTACCACGCGGGACTGGATGGCGCGGTGCGCAAAAAGCACCAAGACCGATTTCTGCGCGAGGAAGGCATCGTCATGGTGGCCACCATTGCGTTTGGCATGGGCATCGACAAGCCCGACGTGCGCTTTGTCGCGCATGTGGACATGCCCAAGAACATCGAGGGCTATTACCAGGAAACCGGCCGCGCCGGCCGCGATGGCTTGCCCGCCGACGCCTGGATGGCCTACGGCCTGAACGACGTCGTCAACCAGCGCCGCATGATCGACGAGAGCCCGGCCGGCGCCGAATTCAAGGCCGCGCTGCGCGGCAAGCTCGACGCCTTGCTGGCACTGGCCGAAGCCACCGACTGCCGCCGCGTGCGGCTGCTGGCGTACTTTGATGAAGTGTATGGAGAGGCGCTGCCCGCCGCCGGGCCGCCCCAAGGCGGGCAGGGCCCCCTCGGGGGGCAGCGAGGACACGGAGTGCCGAGCGTGGGGGCCAAATACTCCTGCGGCAACTGCGACAACTGTTTGAACCCGCCAGCGGTTTGGGATGCCACGGATGCCGCGCGCAAGCTGCTATCGACCATCTACCGCGTGCAGCAGGCCAGCCATATCGGCTTTGGCGCCGGCCACTTGATGGACGTGCTGCGCGGCAAAGCCACCGACAAAGTGGCCCAGTTCGGCCACGACAAGCTCAGTACCTTTGGGCTGGGCGCTGACTTGTCCGAACACCAGCTGCGCGGCGTGCTGCGCCAGCTGGTCGCCACCGGTGCGGTGGGCCTGGAGAAGGTACACCTCGACAACGGCCACAGCTTTGAAAC
>JBATPF010000118.1:0-1540 GCA_049291355.1 Giesbergeria sp. | reverse complement strand
TGGAGCCCGGCAGCACGATCCAGTCGGTCGCCTTCAACCCCGCCAGGTCGGCCGGGCTGCGCACCCACACCAGGCGCACGCCGGGCACGTTCTTGAGCGGCTGGAATTCGTCGAGATTGCTGATGCGCGGGTAGGCCACCACGGCCACCGTGGTGTGCACGGCACCACTGGCGCGGCTGCGGTCGTCAAAAATACCGTCTTCCTCGGGCAAGCCGTGGTGCCACTGCATGGGGATGGTGGCCACGGTGGGTACGCCGGTCAGTGCCTGCAGTTGCTCGGGCGCGGGCGCCAGCAGCGCGGCATCCCCGCGAAACTTATTTAAAACAAAACCGTGGATGAGCGCGCGCTCGTCCTCGGGCAGCAGCGCCCAGGTGCCGTAGAGGTGGGCAAACGCCCCGCCCCGGTCGATGTCGGTCACCAGCAGGCAGCGGGCGCCCACATGCCGCGCCACGCGCATGTTGACGATGTCGCTGGCGTGCAGGTTGATTTCAGCGGGCGAACCGGCGCCTTCGATGACGACCACGTCGTTCTCGGCGCGCAGCGCATCGAGCGCGGCAGCGATCTGCGGCCACACCTTCTCGCTGCGGCCGCGCCAAGGCAGCGCGGTGAACTCGGCATGCACCTGCCCCATCAGCACCACCTGGCTGTGGGTGTCGGCCTCGGGCTTGAGCAAGAGCGGGTTCATGCGCACCTCGGGCTCGGTGCGCGCGGCCAGGGCCTGGAAATACTGGGCGCTGCCGATTTCGCCCAACAAATCATCGACCCCTGCCACCACGCGGGCGTTGTTGCTCATGTTCTGCGCCTTGAACGGCGCCACCTTGAGGCCCTGGTCGCTGTAATAGCGGCACAGCGCGGTGGTGAGCCAGCTTTTGCCGGCGCCGCTGGTGGTGCCTAGCACCATGACGCAGACGGCGGGGCGGCGCCCTTGAAAGTGGGATGTCATGGCATGTTCTCGGTAGAGGGATGGACACCGCAGGCCGCCAGCCACGCCGCCTGCAGGGCCTCCTGCGCGGGCGGTGGCAGCACGCCCAGGCGCAGAACGCCGCTCAATCCAAAGGAGCTGCATTCGCGCAGCTTGATACCCGCCTTGCGCAGGGCGGCAAGCCGTTCGGGCAGGCGCTCCTGCGGTGGACGTGCACAGAAAAAGTTGGCCGTGCTGCCCGGCAGCACCGCCCAGCCCAGGGTTGTGCACAGCGCCTGTTGGCGTGTTTTCCAGCTGCAGAGCCGTGGCAGGCAGTCGGCCAGCCAGCGCTGCACCGACGGCTGGACCCAGGCAGCAAGCAAAGCCACACCGTGCGCGCCCAGCGGCCAGGACGGCGCCAGCGCTGCGAGGCGGTGGGCTGCTTCGGCATGCGGGGCAATCGCATAAGCAGCGCGCACGCCGGTCAGGCCCAGGGCCTTGTTGGGCGTCCAGAGTTGCCATATGCCGGGCACCCTTTCGGGCCAGAGCGTACCGTCGAGCCGCAGCGGGGCATAGGCGCAGTCGAGCACCCGCAGGGGGTGCGCGCCGGCCGCACCTGGCGTACCGGGCGCCTCGGAC
>JBATPF010000117.1:0-5097 GCA_049291355.1 Giesbergeria sp. | reverse complement strand
AAAATCTGGAGCGGGAAAAGAGTCTCGAACTCTCGACCTCAACCTTGGCAAGGTTGCGCTCTACCAACTGAGCTATTCCCGCGATGTCTGCAGCCCGCTATTCTAGAACAATTGTGCTGACAGGCTGAAATTGTAGCGCAATTTTTGGACCCGTCTGCAGTGCCAATCAGTGCTTCACGGCTTCCGCGCCGCTCTTTTGCCCCGCCTTCTCGGCGGCAGCCACGGCAGCGGCGGCAACCTCTTCGTCGGTCAGTGGGACTGGCTTGTGCTCCAGGGCGAGCTCAAGTACTTTGTCGATCCAGCGCACAGGCACGATCTCGAGACCGGTTTTGACGTTGTCGGGGATCTCTTGCAGGTCCTTCATATTCTCCAGCGGAATCAATACCGTCTTGATGCCACCGCGCAAGGCCGCCAGCAGTTTTTCCTTGAGGCCACCGATCGCCGTGATCTCACCGCGCAAGGTGATCTCGCCGGTCATGGCCACATCGCCCCGCACCGGAATGCCCGTCAACGCAGACACCAGCGCCGTCGCCATCGCAGCGCCGGCGCTGGGGCCGTCCTTGGGCGTGGCACCGTCAGGCACGTGCACGTGCACGTCGCGCTTCTCGAACGCTTCGTCCTTGATGCCCAGGGCGCGCGCCCGGCTGCGCACCACGGTGCGCGCGGTCTCGACCGATTCCTTCATCACGTCGCCCAGCGAGCCAGTGCGCGTGATGACGCCCTTGCCCGGCATGGTGACGGCTTCGATGGTCAGCAGATCGCCGCCCACTTCCGTCCAGGCCAGGCCCACCACCTGGCCGACCTGGTTCTGGTCTTCGGCGCGGCCGTAGGTGTACTTGCGCACCCCGAGGAAGTCGGGCAGGTTGTCGGCAGTCACAACGACGCGTGGCTCAATATTCTTGAGCAGCAGGCCCTTGACCACCTTGCGGCAAATCTTGGAGAGATCGCGCTCCAGCGAGCGCACGCCCGCCTCGCGCGTGTAGTACCGCACCATGTCGCGCACTGCGCTCTCGGTGATCTCGAGTTCTTCGTCCTTCACACCATTGTTCTGCATCTGCTTGGGCAGCAGATATTTCATGGCGATATTGACTTTTTCTTCTTCGGTGTAGCCCGAGAGGCGAATCACTTCCATCCGATCCAGCAGGGCCGAAGGAATGTTCATGGAGTTCGACGTGGCCACGAACATCACGTCGCTCAAGTCGAAATCGACCTCGACATAGTGATCGCCAAAGGTGTGGTTCTGCTCGGGGTCGAGCACCTCCAGCGGCGCGCTGGACGGGTCCCCGCGAAAGTCCGTTCCGAGCTTGTCGATCTCGTCGAGCAGGAACAGCGGGTTGCGGGTACCCACCTTGGAGAGGCTCTGCAACACCTTGCCCGGCATGGCGCCAATGTAGGTGCGGCGGTGGCCACGGATTTCCGCCTCATCGCGCATGCCACCCAGAGCCACGCGCACGTATTTGCGGCCCGTGGCCTTCGCGATGGACTGGCCCAGTGAGGTCTTGCCCACGCCCGGTGGCCCTACCAGGCACAGAATGGGCGCCTTGACCTTGTCTACGCGTTGCTGCACCGCAAGGTATTCAAGAATACGGTCCTTGACCTTGTCGAGCCCATAGTGGTCCTCGTTCAACACCTGTTCGGCGTTGCCCAGGTCGTGCTTGATCTTGGTTTTTTTGCTCCAGGGGAGCGCCACCAGCACGTCGATGTAGTTGCGCACCACGGTGGCTTCGGCCGACATGGGCGACATGAGCTTGAGCTTTTTGAGCTCGCCCTCGGCCTTCTTGCGGGCTTCGGCCGGCATTTTGGCCAACTTGATTTTCTTCTCGACTTCGTCGAGGTCTGCGCCCTCTTCGCCTTCGCCCAGCTCTTTCTGGATCGCCTTGACCTGCTCGTTCAGGTAGAAGTCGCGCTGGTTCTTTTCCATCTGGCGCTTGACGCGGCCACGGATTTTTTTGTCGACGTTGAGGATGTCGACTTCGCGGTCAAGCTGTTCAAACAGGTTCTCGAGCCGCCCCTTCACGTCCGACAGGTCGAGCACCGCCTGCTTGTTGTCGAGCTTGAGCGGGAGATGCGCCGCAATCGTGTCGGCGAGCCGGCCCGGGTCATCGATGCTGGAGATGGAGGTCAAAATCTCCGGCGGGATCTTCTTGTTGAGCTTGACGTACTGGTCAAACTGCTGCATCACCGCACGGCGCAGCGCTTCGATCTCGCTCGGCCGGGTCTGCGCGTCCTGCGCTTCCACGGGTACTACAGTGGCAGAAAAATGCGTCTCCAGGTCTTCAATCTCGCCCACCTTGGCGCGTTGCTGCCCCTCGACCAGCACCTTCACGGTGCCGTCGGGGAGCTTGAGCATCTGCAAGATGGTGGAGACGCAGCCGACGTCGAACATGTCGGCAACAGACGGTTCGTCCTTGGCAGCGGCCTTTTGCGCCACCAGCATGATGCGGCGGTCGCTCTCCATGGCCAGTTCGAGCGCCTTGATGCTCTTGGCGCGCCCGACAAACAGCGGAATCACCATGTGGGGAAATACAACCACGTCGCGCAGCGGCAGCAGAGGCAGCACAAGCGCTTCGGCGGGAAGCTGGGGGTGTCCGGACATCGGGTTCCTTAATGAGGGTCCTGGAAATATGGTCCGTAGACACGAATTTTCAAGCCGCACTCGCAAAGCAGTGCGGCCCGGCCGCTCAGGCCTTTTTGGCCGCTTCGCGGTAGACCAGCAGTGGGGGCTTGTTTTCCTCGACGGTTGACTCGTCCACCACCACTTTTTCCACATTGCTGCTGTTGGGCAGGTCGAACATGGTGCCGATCAAGGTCTGCTCCAAGATGGAGCGCAGGCCGCGCGCGCCCGTTTTGCGGGCCAGCGCCTTGCGGGCAATGGCCTTGAGCGCGGCCGGGCGAATCTCCAGCTCGGCGCCTTCCATGGCGAGCAGTTTGCTGTACTGCTTGACCAGCGCATTTTTGGGCTCGGTGAGGATTTGCACCAAAGCCTCTTCATGCAGCTCGGCCAAAGCCGCCACCACCGGCATGCGTCCCACCAGCTCGGGAATCAGACCAAACTTGATCAAGTCTTCCGGCTCGATGTCCTGGAAAACTTCCGACAGTGCCCGCTGTTTCTTGCTTTTCACTGCGGCGCCAAAACCGATGCCCGAGGCCTCGGTGCGGTTTTCAATAACCTTTTCCAGGCCCGCAAAGGCCCCGCCACAGATAAACAAGATGTTGGTCGTGTCGATCTGCAGAAAATCCTGGTTCGGGTGCTTGCGCCCGCCTTGGGGCGGCACGCTGGCCATGGTGCCTTCAATCAACTTGAGCAAGGCCTGCTGCACGCCTTCGCCCGAGACGTCGCGCGTGATGCTGGGGTTGTCGGATATGCGCGAGATTTTGTCGATCTCGTCGATGTAGACGATGCCGCGCTGGGCGCGCTCGACCTCGTAGTTGCAGCTTTGCAGCAGCTTCTGCACTATGTTTTCAACGTCTTCGCCGACGTAACCCGCTTCGGTCAGCGTGGTGGCATCCGCCATCACAAAGGGAACGTCGAGCATGCGCGCCAGCGTCTGGGCCAGCAACGTCTTGCCCGAACCCGTCGGGCCGATGAGCAAAATGTTGCTTTTGGAGAGCTCGACGTCGTCCTTGCCCGCCTTTTCTTTGTAGCGTAGGCGCTTGTAGTGGTTGTAGACCGCCACCGCCAGGGTGCGCTTGGCCACTTCCTGCCCGATGACGTAATTGTCCAGGTTCGCCTTGATATCGGAAGGCGTGGGCAGCTCGCTGCGTGCCAGCCGCTCGGTATCCGCCGCAGGCAGCTCATCACGGATGATCTCGTTACACAGGTCAATGCATTCTTCGCAGATAAAGACCGATGGTCCGGCGATCAACTTCTTCACCTCATGCTGGCTCTTGCCGCAGAACGAGCAGTAAAGCGTTTTTTCGCTGGAGGAGCCTTTTTTCTCGGCCATGGGAACGTTGCCTTGTATTCGGTGAAAAGTGAAAGGAATGATAACGAAATGCAAACGGCGCTTCCCGAGCCGGGAAACGCCGTTCTACCCACAGGGAAAAGCGTTCAGGCGCGCTTGGAGATCACTTGATCTATCAGCCCGTAGTCCTTGGCTTCATCTGCCGTGAGGAAGTAGTCGCGCTCGGTGTCCTGCTTGATCTTTTCCAGCGTCTGGCCCGTGCGCTCAGCCAGGATGCGGTTCATCTGGTCCTTGGTGCGCAGAATGTCGCGCGCGTGAATTTCAATATCCGTCGCCTGGCCGCGGGCGCCGCCCAACACCTGGTGGATCATGACTTTCGAGTTGGGCAGCGAAAACCGCTTGCCCTTGGCGCCGGCCGCGAGCAGGAAAGCACCCATGCTGGCCGCAAAGCCGCAGCACAGCGTGGAGACATCGGGCTTGATGAAATTCATGGTGTCAAAAATCGCCATGCCCGCCGTCACGCTGCCGCCGGGGGAGTTGATGTAGAACGAAATGTCCTTTTCGGGATTTTCGCTCTCCAGGAACAGCAACTGCGCCACCACCAGGTTGGCCGTCTGGTCGTTGACCTCGCCCACCAGAAAGATAACGCGCTCTTTCAACAGGCGCGAATAAATGTCGTAGGACCGCTCGCCGCGGCCCGACTGCTCGATCACCATGGGGACCATGCCCAGGGCTTGTGTTTCCAGTGCGCTCATTTTTTCTCCAGATCAGGCGGGTACTGTACCCAGAAACGAGTTGGGGCTCATGCCCGAAAGCACAAGCCCCTGTTTGTCTTGGCGCTCAGCTTCAGGCGCCCAAAAACCGGCAGAGATCAGCCCTGCTGGCCCATCAGCTCTTCGAAGCTTACGCTCTTGTCGTTGACCTTGGCCTTGCCCATCACATAGTCGGCCACGTTGGTTTCGATCACCACCGCTTCGACTTCGGCCAGGCGCTGGCGGTCGCCAAAGTACCAACGGACGACATCTTCCGGCTTCTCATAGCTGGCAGCCAGTTCGTCAATATGGGCTTTGAGCTGCTCGGGCTTGGCGTGCAGGCTGTTGGCCTTGACCAGTTCGGCCACCACCAGACCCAGGCGCACGCGGCGCTCGGCCTGCGGGCGGAAGACGTCGGCAGGGATTTCGGCCTTGTCGGC
>JBATPF010000116.1:0-1624 GCA_049291355.1 Giesbergeria sp. | reverse complement strand
CACAACAGGTAGCCGATGCCCAGCGCCTTGATGGCCAGCCGCAGCAGCGGCGCCGCCACCACGGCCGCGCCCAGACCCGCGGCGCACAGCAACAGCAGCAGCGCCCAACCCACCGGCACGGCCAGCACAAAACGCATCGCCGGGCCCAGGCCGCGGTTGGCGGCCAGTGCCGTCGAGAGCGTCGTGTTGGGGCCAGGCGAAAAGCTCATGGCGGTGGCCAGGGCGAGCAGGGCGGTGAATTCCGTGAGGGGCATAGGTGGCGCAAAAAAGTTCCTCCAATGTAGAGAGCTTGCCGCTACAGTTCCAGTACAGTTTCCCGTACAAATGCATCATCTGTATTGGCGTATGCATCGGCACACCCACGGCCGCGCATGCTGGCACTCCCCTGTTTTGAAAAGACTTGCATGCTCACCCGCACCCCCCGGCGCTCCCTGACCGATCAGCTGGCCGAACGTTTCGCCGAACGCATTCGTGCGCGCTTGCTGGCGCCGGGAGCGCGCATGCCCTCGGTGCGCGAATGCGCGCGCCAGCAGCAGGTGAGCCCATGGACGGTGGTGGCGGCCTACGATCAGTTGCTGGCACAGGGCCTGATCGAGGCGCGCAGACAGCGCGGGTTCTACGTCCGAGATTTGATGCAAAAAGTGCCTCTAGCGCAGGTGAGTATTGCGCAAACAGCTATAAAAAATATAGTAAACCGGGTCCCAGGCGGCGCCACGCCGTTTGCGGGCCTGCCCTCGGGTTCGCGCATTCACGCCACGGCGCTGATTCGCGGCATGTTCCATCCGCCCTCGGGCCAGGCGCAGCCCGGCGCTGGGGTGTTTCCGGCGTCGTGGCTTGACGAGGCGCGCTTCATGCTGGCGGCGGTGCGCAAAGTGGCGGCCAGCCAGGCGCTGCGCGAAGCCTCGTTCAGCTACGGCGAACCCATGGGCGACTCCGGCCTGCGGCAGATGTTGGTGAACCGCCTGGCTGAGCTGAGCGTTCCGGCGCAAACCGACCAGGTCATGACGACGCTGGGCGCGACGCACGCACTCGACATCGTGAGCCGCACCCTGCTCAAGGCGGGCGACCCGGTAATGGTTGAGGAGCCAGGTTGGTCGGTCGAGTTCGCCCGGCTCGATGCCCTGGGCATGCGGGTGCTGCCGGTGCCGCGCGGTCCTGACGGCCCGGACCTCGCTGTCATGGCGCGCTACTGCGAGGTGCATGCACCGCGCTTGTACGTCAGTGTCAGCGTGCTGCACAACCCGACCGGATACTGCCTGTCGCCGGCCAGCGCACACCAGTTGCTGCAGCTGGCGCAAAAGCACGATTTCCATATCGTCGAAGACGACAGCTACAGCCACCTGGCGCATGACCACGCCACGCGGCTATGCGCTCTCGACGGGCTGCGCCGCACGGTGTATGTGGGCGGTTTCGCCAAGATTCTGGCCCCCAACTGGCGCATCGGCTTCCTGGCCGCGCCGCCCGCGCTGACCGAGCGCCTGCTCGACACCAAGCTGCTGTCGGCGCTGACCACGCCGTCGATTCTGGAAAAGGCGCTGGCTTTGTGCATGGAACAAGGCCAGCTGCGGCGCCACGCCGAGCGCATGCGCCGGCGCCTGGCGCAGGCCCGGGTGCGCTGCGTGCA
>JBATPF010000115.1:0-18187 GCA_049291355.1 Giesbergeria sp. | reverse complement strand
AAAAAAGGCTTGCCCGCAGGCATCGAAGCGCCCCAGTTCCTCTTCAAGCAGGCCGACTTCATTGAGCACTCGGTGCGCAACGTGCAAGAGGCCTTGCGTGACGGTGCCATTCTTGTGGCGGTGGTGCTGTTCCTGTTCTTGCTGAACGTACGCACCACGCTGATTTCCCTCACCGCCATCCCGGTGTCTCTGTTGGCGACGGCTTTGGTGTTTCACTACTTCGGCCTGTCCATCAACACGATGACGCTGGGGGGCTTGGCGATTGCGATTGGTGAGCTGGTGGACGACGCTGTCGTGGGGGTGGAAAACGTCCTTCGGAGGCTCAAGATCAACAGTGCCTTGGCTGTTCCACGTCCGGTGGCCGAGGTCATCGCCAGCGCAACACTGGAAGTGCGCTCCGCCATCGTATATGCCACCGTCATCATCGTGCTGGTGTTTGTGCCGCTGTTTGTGTTGCCGGGCATTGAGGGGCGGTTGTTCTCGCCACTGGGGGTGGCGTACATCGTGTCCATTCTGGCCAGCATGATTGTGTCCGTCACACTGACCCCGGTGATGGCGTACTACCTGCTACCGCGCATGAAACAGATGGGCCACGGCGACAGCTGGCTGGTGGCACATCTCAAGCGTTGGGACACAAAACTGCTGCATTGGTCCTTCGGCCATGCCGGTGCCCTGTTGCTGGTTGCCGTTCTGGCGGTAGTATTGGCTGCGGCCACAATTCCCTTCTTCCCACGTTCCTTTCTGCCCGATTTCAACGAGGGCACGCTGACCGTGAACGTCGTGCTCAATCCCGGCACATCGTTGGCCGAATCCAATCGCATTGGCGTGCTTGCGGAGCAGATTGTGGCCGGCGTGCCGGAAGTGACGCAGGTCGGGAGGCGCACCGGACGGGCGGAGCTCGACGAGCACGCCGAGGGGGTGCACTATACCGAGATGGATGTGGACCTGAAGGCCTCCGAGCGCAGCCGCACCGCCATCATCCAGGACATTCGCACGCGCCTGGGCGTCTTGCCCGCAGCCAGCAACGTGGGTCAGCCGATATCTCACCGGCTCGACCACCTGCTTTCGGGTGTGCGGGCGCAGATTGCGCTCAAGGTCTACGGCGACGACCTGGACACATTGCGCACGCTGGCCGCCGATCTGCGCACCCGCTTGGCCCGGGTCCACGGTTTGACCGACCTTCAAATCGAAAAACAGGTGCTGATTCCACAGATCAAGATACATGTGGACTACGACAAGCTGGGGCGCTATGGGGTAGCCCCCGGCACCTTGCTGCGGTCGCTGCAGCAAATGGTCGAGGGCGAGCGGGTCACACAGATTGTGGAAGGGAACCGGCGCTTTGATCTGGTGGTGCGCCTGCCGGAGAAAGACCGAGGTCTGCATGCGCTGCAGAACCTGATGATTGAAACCCCCACTGGCGCCGTGCCGCTTTCCAATCTGGCGACGATTGAGGACGGCGACGGACCCAACCAGGTCAGCCGCGAAAACTCACGCCGTCGCATCGTGCTATCGGCCAACACCGATGGCAGCGACATGGCGCGCGTGGTCGCCGATATTCGCTCCGAAATTGCTGCCAAAGCACTTCCAGAAGGCTATTCGGTGTCTCTTGAAGGGCAGTTTCAGGCGCAGGAACAGGCCTCCCGCCTTATTGCGATGCTGGCGATGCTGTCACTCACCATGATCTTCCTGGTGCTCTACAGCCGCTACCGTTCCACCGCGCTGACCCTCATCATCATGGGGAACATCCCGCTTGCGCTGGTGGGCAGCGTCATAGCGCTGTGGATCTCAGGGCAGCCCTTGTCGGTGGCGGCTTTGGTCGGCTTCATCACCCTGACCGGCATTGCCACACGCAACGGGATCCTGAAAATCAGCCACTACATCAACCTGTGCGCATTTGAAGGCGAGCGGTTTGGGCGCGCGCTCATCGTCCGGGGCTCGCTGGAGCGGCTGACGCCCGTGCTGATGACCGCATTGGTCGCCGCCTTTGCGCTCGTGCCTTTGCTGGTGTCGCCCGACGCCCCTGGCAAGGAAATATTGCATCCCGTCGCCGTTGTAATTTTTGGCGGCCTAGTCAGCTCGACCTTGCTCGACACCTTTCTGACTCCGCTGATGTTTTGGCGCTGGGGCGAAAAGCCTTTGGCGCGCCTGCTGGCCACCAAGGCCGGTGAAGAACAACCGGAAGCCTTCTGATTTAACCCCCGCCCGGTGCCAACGTGCGCCGGGCATTTGATTGAAAGAGCGAAATCATGAAAAAAATCTTTTCCGTTACGACCTTGGTGCTTGGCGGCTTGTTGGCTGCTGGTAGCGCGCTGGCGCACGACGATGCCTACCTTGATACGCAAAAGGCGCCGCACGGTGGCCAGCTGCGCATGGCTGGTGTGTACCACTTTGAGTTGGTTGTGGACCGCAGCAGTCCAGAAGCGAAGGAGAAACCTGTCGCTGTGTACTTGACGGACCATGCAGGACAGAAAATTCCCGCAGCCGGCGCCACGGGCAGCGCCACCTTGCTTTCCGGAAAAACGCGCACCACCGTTACGCTCACGCCCGATGGCGACAACCTCCTCAAGGGCCTGGGTAAGTACGCGTCTACGCCGGATCTCAAAGCCATTGTGTCGATCACGCCCGCCGGTCAGGGGGCTGCGCAGGCGCGCTTTACACCGCTGAATACGACTGCCGAGGCACATGGCAGCCACACGCAGTGAAATACGGCGGGCCCGCAACACAGCAGAAAGACGTTCGCGGTTGGCTGAGCGATCCCGCGCGGCTTTTAGTGGCCGGGCTTGCCGCTCAAGCGTAAGCCCGCCTAAACCATGACCCACGAATACAAGTGCCATGGAACGACCAAACGGAATTCGAGTTTGGGGTCAGCGCCTTTGGAGCCCCGTACCCCTCGCGAGAGGCAAGGCCGCAGCTCATGTGGTGCAGCGCACAGACACCCAAGCATGCCGCAGCCACTATGTAGAGGGAAATACGTAGCCTCCGATTCACTATCGAGGAGTTGCCATGCAAACAGAAACAATGAGCGTAACTGGAATGACTTGCGGCGGATGCGTCAGCAAAGTGACTCAGGCACTGACAGCTCTGCCCGGCGTCGGACATGTGAATGTTTCGCTGCCCGGAAAGGCTTGCGTCGACTTCGACGAAAAGCTGATGTCTCGGGAGCGCCTGCAAGCGGCTGTCAAGGAGGCTGGCTACGCGCTGGTAGGCAGCAAAGAGGCAACCGCTAGTCCGACCAAGGGCGGATGCTGCGGCTGATTTGCCCGGGCGCAGGTCTGGGACAGCGGCGAGCCGGCTTCGTGCTGCACGCCATGCGGCACCGAGATTCGCCCCATAGTCACTTGCAGCGCCCTCAAAATCCGACCCGGCTCTGTACCCAGGTGAAGAATTCAGACTCGGCCAAGGCCCGATTGACCATCCCTGTACCAACCGGTAGCTGAGGTTCAAAGTGATGCATATGTATTGCGACGGGGGCTACTTCATGGGAGGCATGCATTGGATCTGGTGGCTCTTCTGGCTCGCGCTGATTGGCGTTATCGTGTTTTACGGGTGGGGGCGGCCAGACCAGCGGCAAAGGGGCCCTCGCGAGTCGCCGCACGAGGTGCTGAAGCGGCGCTTGGCCAACGGCGAAATTTCGACCGAAGAGTACGAACAACGCAAGCTGCTGCTTGATCGTGACGCCGACATAAGAAGCTAGCGGGCTGCAACAAGATCCCACAAAGCCCGCAAACCCAAAGGAATGCCGCTATGAATATGCCCTCACACCACGATCAGACCGGGCACACGCACCAAAGCCCGCCGTCGGCATCAAGCCCCGCAGTCCTGAAAGATCCGGTGTGCGGTATGACTGTGACCGAAAAGTCCGAGCATCGCTTCGAGCACGAAGGGCAACCCTACTACTTCTGTAGCGCCAAGTGCCAAGGCAAGTTCGCCGCGAACCCGTTGCAGTACCTTGCCCAGAAAGCGCCCGTGGATGCCGTGTCAGCGGTTACCGGCACGATTTACACCTGCCCGATGCACCCTGAGATCCGCCAGGATCATCCCGGCAACTGTCCCATATGCGGGATGACGCTTGAGCCGGTGGTGCCAACACTGGACGATGACGAAAATCCGGAGCTGGCCGACTTTGCGCGCCGCTTTTGGTGGACCCTTCCATTTTCCGCGGTGGTGATGATTCTGGCCATGGCAGGGCACGCCGTGCACTGGTTGGAGCCGCGAACCCAGACCTGGACTGAATTTGCACTGGCACTACCGGTTGTACTGTGGGCCGGTTGGCCGTTTTATGTGCGCGGCGTGCGGTCGATCATCAACCGCAGCCCCAACATGTGGACGCTGATCGGGTTGGGCACCAGCGTAGCCTTCGTCTACAGCGTGGTGGCCACGGTGGCGCCGCACATCTTTCCGCCTGCCTTTGTCGTTGATGGCGTGGTGGCGGTGTACTTCGAGGCCGCTGCCGTCATCATTTCGTTGACTCTGTTCGGGCAGATACTGGAGCTCAAGGCGCGGTCGAAAACCTCGGCCGCCATCAAGTCGCTGCTGGGCCTGGCGCCCAAGACGGCACGGCGCATCGCCGCTGACGGAACCGAGGAAGACGTACCGCTCACCAACGTCCACGTTGGCGACAAATTGCGCGTACGCCCCGGCGAGAAGGTGCCGGTCGACGGTATCGTCGTCGAAGGCTCGAGCTCGCTCGACGAATCGATGCTCACGGGCGAGCCATTGCCGGTGACCAAGCGCCCGGGTGACAAGCTGATCGGCGCGACCATGAACACCACTGGCGCCCTGGTGATGCGCTCAGAACACGTTGGCTCGGCCACGGTGCTGTCGCAGATCGTGCAAATGGTGTCGCAGGCGCAGCGCTCGCGCGCGCCCATGCAGCGCATGGCAGACGTGGTAGCAGGCTACTTCGTCGTCACAGTGATGACCGTTGCCGCGCTGACTTTTTTTGCCTGGGGTTTGTTTGGGCCTGAGCAGGGCTGGGTATTCGGCCTCATCAACGCAGTGGCCGTGCTGATTATTGCCTGCCCCTGTGCGCTGGGCCTGGCTACGCCGATGTCCATCATGGTCGCCACCGGCAAGGGGGCGGCGAATGGCGTGCTGTTCCGCGACGCCGCAGCGATCGAAAATCTGCGCAAGATCGACACCCTGATCGTCGACAAGACCGGTACGCTGACCGAAGGCCGGCCCGCCTTCGAAAAAGCGGTGGCCGCTGAAGGTTTCAATGATGCGGACGTGCTGCGCCTGGCCGCCAGTCTGGACCAAGGCAGTGAACACCCTCTGGCTGCGGCCATTGTGGCGGCGGCGCACGCGCAGGGGCTAAGCCTGGCCACGCCCGAGCAGTTCGATTCTGAGTCCGGCATCGGCGTGCGCGGCCGTGTCGAAGGCAAAGCGCTGGCTTTGGGCAATACCGCGCTGATGGAACAACTCGGCGTGAAGGTGGACGCACTCAATGCGCAGGCAGAAGCGCTGCGCGCCCAGGGTGCGAGCGTGATGCATCTGGCGGTCGATGGACAGTTGGCGGGGCTTCTGGCCGTTTCCGACCCGATCAAGGCGACGACGCCCGACGCCCTGGTTGCCCTGCGCAAGTCGGGCCTGCGCATCGTGATGGCCACCGGCGATGGGTTGACCACCGCGCAGGCCGTTGGCAAGCGGCTGGGCATTGACGAGGTGCACGGCGAGGTCAAGCCAGCCGACAAGCTGGCCCTGGTCGAGAAACTGCAAAGGGAAGGGCGGGTCGTCGCCATGGCTGGCGACGGTATCAACGACGCGCCCGCACTGGCCCGCGCCGACGTCGGCATTGCCATGGGCACCGGCACCGACGTGGCGATGAACAGTGCCCAGCTCACACTGGTCAAGGGTGACCTGCGCGGCATCGCAGTTGCGCGCGCGCTGTCGGTTGCCACGGTGGCCAACATGAAGCAGAACCTGGCGTGCGCTTTTGTCTACAACTCCCTGGGGGTGCCCCTGGCGGCGGGGGTTCTGTTCCCCTTGACGGGCTGGCTGCTCTCGCCCTTGATCGCTGCGCTGGCGATGAGCCTGAGCTCGTTTTCGGTCATCACGAACGCACTGCGGCTGCGGGGAACGGATATCAAGGAGAAATAGCGCTACTTGGAATTCCTCGCGAGCAGCGCTAGCAGCAATACTTGCCCATGCTCTACGCCGTGGGACTGAAGTGCCCAAGAGAGAACGTGATTTCTTCGACGAAGCGTCGAGGGTTAATGTGTTTGCTTTTCCTATAGTTAACATAATATACATCGTATCTACCCGGTGAAGTTGGGCAGAAGGGCAATCCGACCTTTCGGTTCCTCGAAATTTCGGTCACCACGAAAGAAATTTCAATCACGCTCGGTCGAATGGCGCGCACTGCACTGCACGGCATGCCAAGTCGTTCGGCCCAACGTTTGGCTCGATGCCGACGGCAAGGCGTCCGATTGAGTAACTGGGGCTTAGGTCTGTCGCGACGCCATTGCGATGGTCCGTGATCGTTCCTTGCAGGATGTAGACGGTGCCTGGCCTGTCGATATGGCCATGAACCGGGCCGAAGACGCCTCCAGGCTCGATGTTCACCATCCGCATTCGGTTGTCCCCACAAAAGAAATGAACTAGAGTTCAACGTCTGAACGGAAATTCATTCCTTATGGCCTACCGACGAACCCCAAGCGTTGAGCTGCGCTTGGCCGACAACCGCAATCGCATACTGGTGGCGGCCCGCGCGATGGTTGGCGAAGGGGGTTGGTCTGAGCTGCAGGTCAGCCATGTCGCCGCGGCCGCTGGACTGGCTACGGGCGCGGTGTACCGCTATTTCCCATCAAAGGCGCATCTGTGCGTGGAAGTGCTGTCCGCAGTTTCTCAGCGCGAGGTGGACGTGCTCCAGGCCATCGCCGATGGGCCGGGAACCGCCACGGCTAGGCTGCACGGCGCGGTGACAGTCTTCGTCATCCGCGCCATGCGCAACCGCCGTTTGGCCTATGCATTGATCGCCGAACCCTGTGAGCCAGAGATCGACCAGGCACGCCTGACGTATCGGCACGCCATCAGCGAGCAAATCGTGCGCATCGTGCGCGCGGGCCAAGAGGCTGGAGATTTCCGCGCCCATGTGGATCCCAATACCGCCGGCACGGTCATCGTGGGCGGTTTCATGGAAGCACTGATCGGTCCGCTGTCCCCGCTCAATGCCGATTTTGGTCCCGCATCCAGTCAGGATGCCGCCGCCGTCATCGACCTGGCCGGAGATATCGCCGATATCTGTTGCGCCGCCATTGCGGCGGCGCCCGGTCAGGTAGTGGCGCTTCCGCAACCCCGAAACGCAACCCCAAGGAGACAAGCATGAACGCCCCACTCGCCCCGAGTCAGTTGCAACCCGCACCTGCAGCGCCGGATCGGTACGCCACCCACACCGTGAAGAATCAGGCAGCGCCCGCCGCAGGCTTCAATGCCTTCGATGGCGATCGGGTCCTCAAGGCGGCCATTGAGCGAGAGGCTTCGTGGGCGGCATCGGCAGCCTCCGAGCTGGGTGCGCTGGCCGGCGATGCCGATGTGCAAGAGCTTGCGCGCCTGGCGAACAAGCACCTGCCAGAACTCAAGACGCACGACCGCTACGGCAACCGCATTGACTGGGTCGAGTTCCACCCTGCCTGGCACGAACTGATGGCCTTGGCCTGGAAGCACGAGGTGCACTCGCTGGCGTGGAACGCCACCGCGCCCCACCCGCATTTCGCGCGGGCTGTGCAGTCGTACCTTTGGAATCAGGTGGAGCACGGGGTCGGATGCCCCACCGGCATGGCCTACGCTGCCTATGCGGGCTTCGGGTCCGAACCCGCACTGAAGATATGGGCCGAGAAAGTTCGCGGCACGCAGTACGAATTCAGCCGCAGCGAAGTGGCAGACAAGCCAGCGGTGGTGATCGGCTACGCCATGACCGAAAAACAGGGTGGCTCCGACCTGCGCGAGACGCAGACCACGGCGGTGCTTTCGCATTCATCGGACTACCACGGCGCGATTGCCTATTGGTATGAACTGACTGGCCACAAGTGGTTCTGCTCGGTGCCGCAGTCCGACGGCTTCTTTACGCTGGCCAAGGTGGCTGGGGGAGTGACCTGTTTCTTCCTGCCGCGCACCCTTCCGGACGGCAGCTACAACCGGTTCTTCATACAGCGGCTGAAGGACAAAAGTGGCAACAAGTCCAACGCGTCCAGCGAGATCGAATACAGCGGTACGCTGGCCATCCGCGTGGGCGCTGAGGGTGCAGGCCTGCGGGAGATCCTCTCCCACTCCCATCTAACGCGCTTGGATTTCGCCGTGGGCTCGGCGGGCCTGATGCGCCAGTCGCTGAGCTTGGCGTTGAATCACTGCAGCACCCGCAAAGCCTTTGGCGGCCCGCTCGCCCGCCAGCCCATGATGGCGAATGTCTTGGCCGACATGGCCGTCGAAGTGGAAGCGGCGACCCTTCTGGCCTTGCGCGTGGCAAAGGCCACGGACTACATCGGGCGCGACGCGCAGCAAACCGCTTTCGCTCGCGTCGCCACGCCGATGGCGAAATTCTTCAACTGTTCGCGCGCGCCCGCTGTCGCGAATGAGGCGCTGCAATGCCACGGCGGCAACGGCTTCATTGAAGAGAACCCGATGGCGCGCATTTACCGCGAGGCGCCGCTGAACAGCGTCTGGGAAGGCGCCGCCAACATGATGTGCATGGACGTGCGCCGCGCGATGCGCAAAGACCCCGCATGCCGCGATGCGCTGCTGGAAGAAATTCACAGCGTGCGCGGCCAGCACAAGTTGTTTGACGCGTTCGCCGCCCACTTGGCGCCGCTGGTAGACGGCATGCTGGCCGATGAATTCTTGGCGCGACCGGCGAGCGAAGCCCTCGCTCGCGCCATACAGGGCGTCGAGCTGCTGCGGCATTCGCCCCCCGAAGTGGTCGATGCCTTTATGACCACTCGCCTGGGCGGCGCGCCAGGCAGTTGGGGCGCAATGTTCGGCAGCTTGGGTGCGTCCGTCACCCAAGCGCAGGCCCACACCATCGTGGACCGCGCCCAAGTGGTTCGATAAAAGGAGATTAGTAATATGGACGCTACCACCGCCTCCCCGACCCGCGCCAAGTTGATGAGCGGAGACGAGTACCGCGAATCGCTGCGCCGCTACCACCCCGTCGTCTATGTCGACGGCCGTCTGGTCGAAAGCGTTGCCGACGAGCCATCGCTCAAACCGGGCGTCAACGCCCTGGCCTTCACGTACGACTTTGCGCTTGACTCTGCCATGGCGCCCATTGCGCTGGCCACCCAGTCCGAGCGCAGCCGGGTGGTCAACCGCATGTTGCATGTGAATGAGTCGTCGGGTGATTTGCTGAACAAGCTCGAAGCGGTTCGGGTGCTGTGCCAGGAAACGGGCTGCGCCCAGCGCTACCTGGCGCACGACGCACTCAATGGCCTTGCCCAGGCCACTGCGCACATCGACGATGCGCGCGGTTCGACTGAGCATCGCACCCGCTTCAAAGCGTATTTGGCCGATGTGCAGGACCGCGATTTGTCGCTCGGCATCGCCATGACGGACGCCAAGGGCGACCGCAGCAAGAAGCCGCATGAGCAAGCCAACCCCGACACCTACGTGCACGTGGTGGAGCGGAGCGCCAAGGGCATCGTGATCAGCGGCACCAAGGCCATCGTCACCGGCGGTCCCTACATGCATGAGCTGCTGGTCATGCCCAGCCGGAACATGACGCAGAGGGATGCCGACTTCGCCGTGTGCTGCGCCGTGCCTGTCGATGCCAAAGGCATCACCCTTGTTTCCCGACCTGCGGGGCGCCCCGGCGAGAAGCTGGAACATGGCGATGCGCTGTTCTCGCGCAAGTACGGGCAAGCCACGGCGGTGGTGATTTTTGACAAGGTGTTTGTGCCCTGGGAGCGGGTGTTTTACGAAGGCGAGTGGGAGCACAGCCACGTGCTCACCTACAGCTATGCCACCCACCACCGGCACAGTTGCATTGCCGCGCGCGCAGGGTTTGGCGACCTGTTGATTGGCGCCGCCGCGCTGATGTGTGAGGCCAACGGCTTCGACCCCGGCAAGAAGAGCAATTTGCGCGAGCCCATGGTGGAATTGATCAAAATCACCGAAGGCTTCTATGCCTGTGGCGTTGCCGCCAGTGTGTATGCCACCCAAGACAAACACAGCGACTCGTTCATGCCCGAACCGGTGTTCGCCAACATCGGCAAACTGCTGCTCGCCACCCAGATTTACGACATGCACCGGCTTGCCCACGAGGTCTCAGGCGGCTTGATCGTCGCCCTGCCCGGCCCGGACGAAGACCACAACCCCGCTACGGCAGCCACGCTGGCCGAGGTGCTGCGCGCCAACCCCGACGTGCCCTACGACAAGCGCATCGAAGTGGCGCGCTTCATGGAAGACCTGACAGCCTCCTACCAAGGCGGCTGGTACTCATTGATCAGCCTGCACGGCGGCGGCTCGCCCGCAGCCATGAAGCAGGAAATCTGGCGCAACTACCCGGTAGGCAACAAGGTGGAGCTGGTCGAGCGGCTGCTGGAGCGCGGCGTGCTGCACCAAGAGGACCGCGCCATCACCCGCAACCGCCAGCCGGGGCGCTGCTGCGACACCGGCTGCACCACGCCTGGCCAGCCGGTGATGGTGCCGCTTCCGGTAGCGCGCAAGGCGGCCGACGGCCTTGACGAAACAACAATGCATTGATGGAGAGAACCCAGTCCATGGCGTGCGGGCGATTACGGAGGCCGCACCGGAGTCGCGTCGCTACAAGTTGACTCCCCGCGCCATTGCTACCATTGGCGCATGCCGTCCACACCCTCCCCATCCGCGCCCCACATCTCCTTCGGCCACGCTGGCCGTGTCTGCCTCATCACTGGTGCCGCCCAAGGCATCGGTGCGGCCTGCGCACGGCGCTTTGCCGCCGAGGGCGCACATGTTGTGCTCGCGGATGTGGACGATGCGCGCGGCGCGGCACTGGCGGCTGAGCTCTCCGGCCGGTATTTGCATTGCGATGTGGGCGAAAAGGCGCAGGTGGACCCACTGGTGCAGCAAGCGCTGGCCTGGAAGGGCCGCATTGATGTGTTGGTCAACAACGCCGGCATCTTCCGCGCGGCCGATTTTCTTGAGGTCACCGAAGAAGACTTCGACGCCGTGCTGCGCGTCAACATCAAGGGCGCGTTTTTGGTGGGCCAGGCGGTGGCGCGTGCCATGGCGCAAGCGGGCCGCGGCTCCATCGTCAACATGAGCTCGGTCAACGGCACGCTCGCCATCCCCAACATTGCGAGCTACAACGTCAGCAAAGGCGGCATCAACCAGCTCACGCGCGTGATGGCGCTGGCGCTGGCGCCGCACCACATTCGCGTCAACGCAGTGGCGCCCGGCACCATTGCCACCGAACTTGCGGCCAAGGCGGTCCTGACCAGCGATGAGGCCAAGAAAAAAATCATGAGCCGCACGCCCATGGGCCGGCTGGGCGAGCCGTCAGAGATTGCGGATGTGGTGGCCTGGCTTGCCAGCGACGCGGCCAGCTATGTGACGGGCGAGATCGTCACGGTGGACGGCGGCCGCATGACGCTGAACTACACCATGCCCGTCTGACGGGACAAGCGCCCTGCTGTTGAATGTGATGCTTCTGTTTCAGGAGCTGCTTGCGCAATTACAGCAAGCGCTAGAGGCCGGTTTGATCATATTTTTCAGGTGGCACAGCCCGCCTGCTTCGACTTCGCCCTCCCCGCGTTCAATCTTCGCCATGCGGCTGCTCCGTTGCCGGCGCCAGCAGCGCCAAAGATTCGTCGATCAGCGTGTGCAAGGCGGCAACGCGCTCCACGCCCAGGGTGTCATTCAAGGACAGTTGCGCCGCTTTCCAGTTGCGCTGAGCCTGGGCGCGTTTGTTCCGCCCGGCCTGCGTGATGTGCACCAGGCGGCTGCGTGCGTCGGTGCCCGATTCCAGGGTGACCCAGCCCGCATCCACCAAGGGGCGCAGGTTGCGGGTCAGCGTGGACGGCTCCATGGTCATGGCTGCGGCCAGCTCCCCGGGGCGAATCGGCCCGAGCTTGAGCACATGCGAGAGCAGCGTGTACTGCGTGGTTTTCAGACCGCACTGGGCCATTTGCGCGTCGTAGTGTTGGGTGATGCGGCGCATGAGCTGGCGCAGCCGGAAGTTGGTGCAGCCCTGCGGCATCGCCGTTGGCAAGGGCAGATCGGTAGAGACGGTTGGGCTTGGCATCAAACAATTGTAGCTGCAATGATTGCATATACAATCACAATTTTGCAAACGCCCAACCCACCCCAACCCTGAACGGATCGTCCATGTCTCAACACAACCATCTCGAACACTGGCTCGCGCAGGAGCGCGAGATCCTGGCCCTCGTCGATGCAGGCCCGGGCCCCGGCGTGGCCACCCGCGCGCAGATCGACGGCGTCACCGGTCTGCAGCAAATGCAGGCCATGCTGCGTGGTGAGCTGCCTTACGCCGCTATCGGCAAGACCCTCGACTTTTTGATCGTCGAGGCGGAGGAAGGCCGCGCCACTTTTCAGGGAACGCCCGGCGCGGCCCATCTCAACCCCATGGGCTCAGTGCACGGCGGCTGGTTTGCCACCCTGCTCGACTCGGCACTGGGCTGCGCCGTCCATACCTGCATGCTGCCGGGGCGGGGCTACACCACCGCCGAGCTGGGCATCAACATGGTGAAGGCGCTCACGCCCAAGGTGCAGCGCGTGCGCGCCGAAGGGCGCGTCATCCACTGCGGGCGCCAGCTGGCCACTGCCGAGGCCCGTCTGGTGGGGCCAGACGGTACGCTGTACGCACACGCCACCACCACCTGCCTGGTGTTCGATCTGCTGGCACAATGATGCGCATGCGATTTCTCCACACCATGCTGCGCGTCGGCAACCTTGAACGCTCCATCGAGTTCTACACCAACGTGATTGGCATGCAGTTGCTGCGCCGGTCCGAGAACCCGGATTACAAATACTCGCTGGCCTTCCTCGGTTTTGACGGCGGCAACCCGGGTCAGGCCGAGATCGAGCTGACTTGGAACTGGGACACGGACCACTACGAACTCGGCACGGCCTACGGCCACATCGCCCTGGGCGTGCCCGACGCAGCGGCTGCCTGCGAGAAGATCCGCGCAGCCGGCGGCAAAGTCACGCGCGAGGCCGGGCCGGTGAAGGGCGGGCGCACGGTGATTGCCTTTGTGGAAGACCCCGATGGCTACAAGATCGAGCTGATCGAGCGGCCCGCCGAGGCGGCCGGTGGCGGGTTGCGCTGAATCGACGTGAAGCCCATTTGCAATCATATTGATAGCTGTTTACACAATGCAGATAAGCGCTAGAGCCTGTTTTTAATGTTATTTCTAGATGACAACGGGCGGCTTGCACCATGCCTCGCTCTTTGCCTGCCGGGGCCGAGTTGATGCGCGAGCCCCCTTCCCTGTTGGAGCGCACGGTGCAGGAGTGGCGCGGCCAGCAAGGGCGCGGCCAGCAAGGGCGCGGCCAGCAATTGCGCGGCCAGGGCGACCTCTGGGTCTTTGGCTACGCCTCGCTCATTTGGCGCCCCGAATTCGACTCCCTTGAGCGGCGTGAGGCGCGGGTGCATGGCTGGCACCGCGCGCTCAAGATGTGGAGCCGCATCAACCGCGGCACGCACGAATGCCCCGGTCTGGTCTTTTGCCTGCTGGCGGGGGGCAGCTGCCGCGGCATGGTCTACCGCATCGCCGAGGCGCAGGGCGAGCAGGCGCTGGCCAAGCTGTGGGAGCGGGAAATGCCGATTCCGGTGTACGAGCCGCGCTGGCTGCTCTGCCACACCCCCGCCGGCCCGGTGCGTGCGCTGGCCTTTACCCTGGCGCGCAGCAGCCCCAGCCACACCGGCGAGCTGCAGCCGGACGAATACCGGCGCATCTTCCGCCAGGCGCGTGGGCGCTACGGCAGCACGCAAGACTATGCCCAGGACACGCAGGAGGGCCTGCGCGCCGTTGGCATCCGCGACCGCCGGCTGGAGCGCCTGATTCGCACGGCTAGGGGCGACATCCCTTCCGACGGGTCACCGTAGGCTGCCCCCAAAACGCGGCGCGTCCGTCCCCGTTGGATTTTTAACCGGGCGTTTGCACATCGCTCGCCATCGGCGTACTGTGGTTCTCTTTGCACTGCGGCAAATCAGGCCACCATGCTCCGTACCCTGCCCGCCCCTTCCCACGTCCTCGCGGTACAGCTCAGCGGCGATCTGAGCGGCGACGACGTGCGCCAGTACAAGGCCTTGCTGGACGCCTTTGTCCAGCAGCCAGTTCGCCTGGGCCTGCTGATTGACCTGACCGAATTGAACGACATGGCCATGGGCACTTTGGTGCCCGGCGCGCGTGCCGATCTTGATCTATTCAAGCACGCCAGCCAGTTCGACCGGCTCGCCCTGGTGTCCGACAAGCACTGGCCGGGCCTGCTCCTGCGCGTGGCCGCGCCTTGGTTGCACGGTGTGCAACTGCGGCAGTTTGCTTCTGCCGAGCGTGAGCAGGCCCTGCAGTGGGTGGCTGAACCGGCGGCGGAACAGATTGCGAGCATCGGCGTTCCCGCGCTGTGGCTGATTCCCACCACCAGCGAGCGCCTGCTGGCCTTTGAGATTGACGGACCGATCACGCGCGCCAGTGTCGCCAGCGCCTTGCCGCAGATGCAGGCCTTTCTCGATCAGTACGAACGCATCGATGTGCTGGCGCATTTCAAGCATTTTGGCGGTATCGAACCGGCGCTGTATCTGCAGCCGGGGCTGCTACAGATGAAGTTCAAGGCGATCCCCAAAGTGGCGCGCTACGCCCTGGTGGCGGCGCCTGGCTGGATGGACGCCCTCATACAGGTGCTCCGGCCGCTGTTTCACAACATGCAGATGCGCAGCTTTACCGAAGCGCAGCAGGACGAGGCCTGGGAATGGGTGCAGGCCCGGCCCATTTGAGCGCATCGGCCGGTTTGTGCGGCGCCGGCTGACATCGCAAGCGTCCCATCGGGCGCACCATGCGGAGCCGCCTCTTTGAATCACCAGACCGAAACCGGGAGTTTTTTATGCAACGCTTTGCCCTTGCCGCCGCTGCTGCGGCCACCCTTGCCCTTGCTGGCTGTGCCGGCGTCATGCCGGGCCACGGCGCCATGCACGGGCCCAGTGCCACGGCGCAACTCGAGGCGACGCGCGGCAACCATGTCACCGGGACGGTGCATTTCATTCAGATGGGCGAGCAAATACAGATACGCGGCGATATCCAAGGCCTGGCACCCAATTCCGAGCACGGCTTTCATGTGCACGAAAAAGGCGACTGCTCCAGTGGCGATGGCAACAGCGCCGGCGGCCATTTCAACCCGCACAACACGCCCCATGGCATGGCGATGGGCGCTGAGCACCACACGGGCGACCTGCCCAGCATTCGTTCCAACGCCCAGGGCGTGGCGCATATCGACGTCAAGATCACCGGCGTGCGCGTGGGCAGCGGCATGGACGACATCGTCGGCCGTGGCCTGATCGTGCACCGCGACCCGGACGACTTCATGACCCAGCCCACCGGCAACGCCGGCCCGCGCCTGGCCTGCGCCGTGATCCAGCGCGACTGAGCGGCGGGGCTTTAGCGCACTTGACGCCGTGCCCGCAGCAAGGCATCGGCGCGCTGCAAGTCGGCCAGCGTGTCGATGTCGGTGACCACGCCGCAGTCTTCCACCGGCAGGCTGCGCAAGCTTCCCCGCTGCGCTGCGGCACGCAGGAGGGTGCTCGCGCCCTGTTCCCCCGTCAATGCCGCCAGCGCCGGCCCCAAGGCCACAGCAAAACCCACTGGGTGACCGCGCTGACCCGCAAACACCGGCGCCACCACCTCGGCGCCGCCCACCAACGCGGCGGCAATCTTGCGCAGCGTGTCTGGCTGCACCAGGGGCAGATCGCCCGGCAGTACCAGCCAGCCCCCTGCTGCCGGTGTGGCGCGTACCGCCGCAGCAATCGAGTCGCCCATACCGGGGTGGCCGGCGTCTTCCAGGTGCCAGGCCAAGCCACTGGCACGCACGGCAGCCAGCGTGTGCTCCAGCACGCTGCGGCCTTCCAGCATCGCCGCCAGCTTGTGTACTTGCCCTCCTGAGGCGCGGAATCGATCACCCCGACCCGAGGCCAGCACCAGCACGCAGGGCTGAGGAAGATCCGACGAAGTGGAAGGCATGGCAAAGACTCTACAAGGGATGGGGATGGGATAGGGCTTGAGCGCGGCACAATCCTGCCATGAACCCGCCCTCCACTCCCCTGTCAGCCCACCTCGCCGACCTGCGCAAAAGCTACGAGCGCGCCGAGCTGAACGAAGGCGTCTCGCACGCCGACCCCTTGCAGCAGTTCAACCAGTGGCTGAGCGAAGCCATCAGCGCCCAACTGCCCGAGCCCAACGCCATGACACTGGCCACCGTGGGCAGCGACCTGCGCCCGAGCACGCGCATCGTGCTCATCAAGGGCTGCGACGCGCAAGGCGTCGTCTGGTTCACCAACTACGAGAGCCGCAAGGGCAAACAACTGGCCGGCAACCCCTACGCCGCCCTGCAGTTCCACTGGGTAGAACTGGAACGGGTGGTGCGCATCGAAGGCGTGGTGGAAAAAGTGAGTGACGCCGAAAGCGACGCCTATTACAAAACCCGCCCGCTCGATTCGCGCATCGGTGCCTGGGCCAGCCCGCAGAGCGAAGTCATCTCGGGCCGCGGCGTGCTGGTGGCCAACGCCGCCAAATTTGGCGCCCAGTACTTGCTGAACCCTCCGCGCCCGCCGCACTGGGGCGGCTACCGCCTCAAGGCCGACCGCTGGGAGTTCTGGCAAGGGCGCAAGAGCCGACTGCACGACCGGCTGCGCTATCGCCTCGACGAAGCCGGATGGGTCCGTGAGCGCCTGGCACCGTAAGCAGGTTGACCCCCACGTGAACTGCGTCAAGGGCGCATTTTTGTGCCCCTAAACTCGGCCTGATTGAACCCTTACGACCAGGAGACGACGCCATGCAAACCGCCCCCAACGCACTCAAAGGCAAAACCCTTTTCATCACCGGCGCCTCGCGCGGCATTGGCCTGGCGATTGCCAAGCGCGCCGCCGCTGACGGCGCCAACATCGTCATCGTGGCCAAGACCACCGAGTCCAACCCCAAACTGCCGGGCACCATCTACAGCGCCGCCGCCGAAATCGAAGCCGCCGGCGGGCGCGCCCTGCCGCTGGCCGTAGATATTCGCGACGAAGCGGCAGTGCTTGAAGCCGTAGCCAAGGCGGTGGAAACCTTTGGCGGCATTGACATTTTGGTCAATAACGCCAGCGCCATCAGCCTCACCAACACCGAAGCCACGCCCATGAAGCGCTTCGACCTGATGCACGGCGTCAACGCCCGCGGCACCTACCTGTGCACCATGGCCTGCCTGCCGGAGTTGAAAAAATCCGCCGAGGCCGGGCGCAACCCACAGGTGCTGACCATGTCGCCCCCGCTCACCATGCAAACGCACTGGTTTCAGCCCCACACGGCCTACACCATGGCCAAGTACGGCATGAGCATGTGCACGCTGGGCCACGCCGGCGAGTTCAAGCGCCATCGCATCGCCGTCAACAGCCTTTGGCCACGCACCGCCATTGCCACGGCCGCCATGAAGATGATTCCCGGCATGAACATGGCGCTGTGCCGCACGCCCGAAATCATGGCCGACGCCGCCTACTGCGTGCTCGCCGATACCGCAGGCGCCACGGGCAACTTCTACATTGACGACGCGGTGTTGGCCGCGCATGGCGTGACCGACTTCGACCGCTACGCCGTCACGCCGGGCAACCGCAACTTCCTGCCCGACCTGTTCCTGGATTGACGCTCAGGCGGTCACAAACCGCGAAACCAGAAACATCACCACCGGCAGCGTCACCAGCGCCATGGCCGTGGAGACGGCAATGCTCGCCGTCACCTCGGCTTCGGCCACGTCGTAGCGCTGGGCAAACAGGAAAACGTTGGCGCCGATGGGCAGCGACGCCGTGACCACCAGCACGGCGAGCGCTGGCCCGCCAAAGCCCAGCGCCATGCCCAGACTGCTCAGGACCAGGGGAAAGACCAGGGATTTGATCAGCGCCACGCGCAGTGCAGGCTTGAAGTTCGCCCCGACCTTCGAGAATGCCAGCGTGACGCCCACCAGCAGCAGCGCCAGCGGCCCCAGCGCCTGGCCGAGCAGTTGCAGGGGTTTG
>JBATPF010000114.1:0-11222 GCA_049291355.1 Giesbergeria sp. | reverse complement strand
GATGGGATACGGCTGGGCGGCCGAGCGAGCCATGAACAGCGCCCAGCCCCTCTACGATCTGGCCCCGCTGCTGCGCATGCTCGCGATGGGGGCGCTCATCGCGCTGGTCCCGCTTGCCTGGGTGCTCTGGCGCAATCGCGGCGCCCAGCGTTCGCGGCGCTGGCAGGCGCTGACCGTATTGACCTTGTTCCTGACCTTTGATCTGGTGCTGTTTGGTGCCTTCACGCGCCTGACCGATTCGGGTCTGGGTTGCCCCGATTGGCCGGGTTGCTATGGCAACGCCAGCCCGCTGGGAGCGCACGCCGATATTTCAGCGGCGCAGACGGCATTGCCCAGCGGCCCCGTCACCCACGGCAAGGCATGGGTGGAAATGGTGCATCGCTACCTCGCTACCAGCGTCGGAGCGCTGATCACCGTCCTGGCTGTGGCTGCCTGGCTGGGGTGGCGGCGCGCACGCCGAGCCGGGGGTAGGGCGCTGGATGGCCCCAGCCCCGGCTGGGCGACGCTGACGCTGGTCTGGGTCTGCGTGCAGGGCGCGTTTGGGGCGCTGACCGTCACCATGAAGCTGTTCCCCGCCATCGTTACCTTGCATCTGGCGGGTGGCGTCGTGCTGCTGGCCCTGTTGTGCGTACAAGCGGTGCGCCAGACGGCGGTTGGTGCCGAGGGCAGGGCGGTGCCCCAGCCTGCCGGACTGCGCAAGTTCGCCTGGTTGGGGCTGGCCATGCTGAGCCTCCAGGTGCTGCTCGGTGGCTGGGTGAGCACCAACTACGCGGTACTGGCCTGCAGCAGCTTCCCGACGTGTCAGGGGAGTTGGTGGCCGGACATGAATTTCGCCCAGGGCTTTTCGCTGTGGCGCCCGCTGGGTGTTTTGTCCGATGGCCGTCCCATCGATTTTTCTGCGCTGACCGCCATCCATTACACCCACCGCTTGTTTTCCTACGCGGTGTTTGTCGTTCTTGGCCTCCTGGCCTGGCGACTGCACCGCGCAGGTGCGGGCGTTCGGCCCAGGCAAGCGCGCTGGCTGGCGGGTCTGCTGTTGCTGCAATTCATCACCGGGCTGAGCAACGTGGTGCTCGACTGGCCTTTGCCGGCGGCGGTGCTCCATACCGGCGGCGCAGCGGCGCTCGTGGTGGTGCTGACCTGGATTCTTGAAGCGCAGCGCCCCCGCGCTCTGGCTGCTCCCGCGCCGATGGTGCAACCCCGTGTCGTGGAGGCACATCTATGACGACACTGACTTCCGGAGAGCTGCGCTTTCGCTCGCGCGTGGCCCAGTATTACGCGCTGGCCAAGCCGCGCGTCATTCAGCTCATCGTTTTCTGCGCTCTGATCGGCATGGTGCTGGCTGTGCCCGGTTGGCCTACGGCGGCTGAGCTTCTGCGCATGGCGATCGCCTGTCTGGGTGTTTGGCTGGTGGCCGGTGCCGCCGCAGCATTCAACTGCCTGGTGGAAAAAGGGATCGATTCGCGCATGAAGCGCACCGCGTGGCGACCCACGGCCAAAGGCGAACTGTCGGATACACAGGCGCTGATGTTCTCTGCCGTGCTGGTCAGCGCCGGCTCTGCCATTTTGTATGTCTGGATCAACCCGCTGACCATGTGGCTTACTTTTGCCACCTTTGTCGGCTATGCGGTGATCTACACCCTGGTGCTCAAACCGCTTACCCCACAAAACATCGTCATCGGCGGCGCCTCGGGCGCCATGCCGCCCGTGCTGGGTTGGGCGGCCATGCGCGGCGACGTGGGGCCCGAGGCGCTGATTCTCTTTCTCATCATTTTTCTGTGGACGCCGCCCCATTTCTGGGCTCTGGCTCTGTACCGCGTCGAGGACTACCGCAAAGCGGGCCTGCCCATGCTGCCGGTGACGCACGGCAACGTCTTCACGCGCCTGCAGGTGTTCTTGTACACCTTGATCCTGTTTGCGGGCTGCCTGATGCCTTTCATCTATGGCATGAGCTCCTGGATCTATCTGATCGCCGCCGTCGTCTTCAGCACGGGTTTTTGCGCTTACGGTTTTGCGCTGTGGCGGAACTATTCCGACGCGCTGGCCCGGCGTACTTTTCGTTTTTCACTGATCCATCTGAGCGGCGTGTTTGCCGCACTGCTGGTGGATCATTATGTTTTGTGAATCCGCCATGCTCCGTAGAACTGCTCTTCAATCGATAGCTATCAGCACTTTATTCATAAGCGCTGGAGGCCTTTTAGCTTCTTGTTCCAAGTCTGCGCCAGAGTTTCGCGGCGTGGACATCACCGGCGCTGAGTACGCGCGCGACTTCGCTTTGCCCGACCAGGACGGCAAGCTGCGCAGTCTCAAGGATTTCGCCGGCAAGGTGGTGGTGGTGTTCTTTGGCTATACCCAGTGCCCGGACGTTTGCCCCACCACGATGCAGGAGCTCGCGCAGGTCAAGCAGATGCTGGGTCCCGATGGCGAGCGCTTGCAAGCGGTGTTCGTCACCGTGGATCCAGCGCGCGACACGCCCGAGCTGCTGAAGGCCTACATGGCCAATTTCGACCCCAGCTTTGTCGCGCTGCGTGGCGACGACGCGCAGACCACGGCCATTGCCAAAGACTTCAAGATCTACTTCAAGAAGGTCGACGGCCAGACGCCCACCAGCTATACCATGGACCATTCGGCGGGCAGCTACATTTTTGACCCTGCGGGTCGACTGCGCGTCTATAGCCGCTATGGCAGCGGCCCGGAGGCGGTGGCGGCGGACGTGCGCAGTCTGCTGAAAGAGGCGAAATAAGCCGCCGCGCCAGGGTTTTCAGGCCGCAGCGCCGGCCGAGTGTGCGCGGGCTGCGCGGGTGCGGGCTGGCGGCAGGTAGCGCGAGAGGCCCAGGCCATCGGTCCGAATTTCGGGCGTGTGGTCCATGGTCAGGTCGGCCACCAACTTGCCGGAGCCGCAGGCCATGGTCCAGCCGAGCGTGCCGTGGCCGGTGTTGAGCAGCAGGTTGGCATACGGCGTGGCGCCCACAATGGGCGTGCTGTCGGGTGTCATGGGGCGCAGACCGGTCCAGAACTCTGCCTTGGGCAGGTCTCCGCCTGGGAACAGGTCGCTCACCACCATCTCCAGCGTGGCGCGCCGACGCGGGTTGAGCGAGAGATCAAAGCCCGCCAGCTCCGCCATCCCGCCGACGCGGATGCGGTTGTCGAAGCGCGTGACTGCGACCTTGTAGGTTTCGTCCAGCACGGTGGACTGCGGCGCCAGTTCGGGGTTCAGCAGCGGAACCGTCAGCGAATAGCCCTTCACCGGGTACACCGGCAGCTTGAGCCCCAGCGGCTCCAGGAAGCCGCGCGAATAGCTACCAAAGGCCAGCACGTAGCGGTCGGCCGTCAGCACCTGGCCGCCCACGCGCACTCCGGTGATGCGGTTGCCTTCGGTGACCAAGCCTTCGACGGTTTGATCGAAGCGGAAATCCACGCCCAGGCCACGGGCCAGTTCGGCCAGCGCCTGCGTGAACATCTGGCAGTCGCCCGTCTCGTCGTTGGGCAGCCGAAGCCCACCGGTCAGGCGCTCGCGCGCTTGCGCCAACGCCGGTTCAACGGTGGTGAGCTGGTCGCGGTCCAGCAGTTCATACGGCACGCCGCATTCCTTCAACACGGCCACGTCGCGCTGGACGGCATCCATCTGGGCCTGCGTGCGAAAGAGCTGCAGCGTGCCCTGGCTGCGGTGTTCGTAGGCGATGCCGGTGTCTGCACGCAACTGGCGCAGGCACGTGCGGCTGTACTCGGCAACACGCATCATGCGTTCCTTGTTGACCGCGTAGCGATCGGCCGAACAGTTCTTCAGCATGGCTGCCATCCAGCGCAGCTGGAACAGGCTGCCGTCTGGGCGGATGGAGAGCGGCGCGTGCTTCTGGAACATCCACTTCATGGCCTTGAAGGGGATGCCGGGCGCCGCCCAGGGAGTCGAATAGCCGGGCGAAACCTGCCCCGCGTTGGCGAAACTGGTTTCTTGCGCCACGCTGCTCTGGCGGTCGAGCACCACCACCTCGGCGCCTGAACGGGCCAGGTAATACGCAGTCGTGGTACCGATTACACCGCCACCGAGAACTATGACTTTCATCGCGCGCTCCAAGATCAACAAGATTTATAGGAAGTTTATGGAGAGCAGTGCGATAAATTTCACTTAAAAATATGCAGTCAGCCAGAATTTCGGCTGAAATAGAAACCTCTTTTGTTGCCGGACGCTTGAAATGACTGAACTCGATCGCATTGATCGGAAAATTCTCGACATCCTGCAGCGCCAGGGGCGCATTTCCATGACCGATCTGGCCGAGCAGATTGGTCTGTCCACGTCGCCGTGTTCCGAGCGGGTGCGGCGCATGGAGCGCGACAAAGTCATCACCGGCTACCACGCCCGCGTGGATCCGGCCGCGCTCGGCAAAACGCTGCTGGTGTTTGTGGAAATCACGCTCTCGTCCAAGTCGGGTGACGTGTTCGACAAGGTGCGCCAAGAGCTCCTGCACCTGCCTGAAGTGATGGAATGCCATTTGGTGTCCGGCAGCTTTGACTACCTCGTCAAGGCCCGGCTTGGCGGCATGAACGAATACCGCCATCTGCTCGGCGACATGTTGAAAAAACTCCCTGTTACCGCCCAGTCCCACAGCTACGTGGTGATGGAGGAAGTGAAGGAGAGTCAGGTCTTGCCGATGGACCGCTGAGCGACGCCGAGCGTGTGTCTATTGGGCGGTAATGTGGCGCGTGCGAATCACGTCGCCAAGCAATTGCGCGTCGCTCTGCACACGCCGCGCCAGACCCTCGGCCGTGGTGCCGGTCACCTGCCAGCCTTGCTGGAACAGTTTTTCGCGGATTTCGGGCCGCCGCGCAATCTCGGCCAATAGTTCCGAGAGGCGCGCCACGACTTGGGGCGGCATGGATTTGGGCGCAGCCACAGCATTCCAGATTTCCAGGTTGAAATCTTTTACGCCGGCCTCGGCGAGGCTCGGATATTCGGGTACCAGCGTACTGCGGCTGGCTGAAGTGAGGCCTATCACCCTCAGTTTGCCGCCACGCGCCTGCGCCGCTGCCATCGCCGGCGGCAGCAGCGCAAGCTGTACCTGGCCGCTGATCAGGGCGTTGATCACCTGGGGGTTGCCGGCATAGGGCACGTGCACGGGCTGTATGCCTGTCTTGCCCTTGAGTAACTCCATGCCGATGTGCGCTACGGTGCCCACGCCGGGCGTGGCGTAGTTCCAGGTGTCGCCGGCCTTGCGCGCCTCAGCGAAGAACTCCTGGGCGTTTGCGCCCGGCGCGTTGGCGGGCGCCGCCAGTGCCAGGGGCGCGGTGCCAATCAGGCTGATCGGCGCGAAATCCTTCAAGGGGTCGTAGTTCAGACGCGGTTGAATCAACTTGGCAATCGTCATGTTGCCGTTGATCATCACGCCCAGCGTGTGCCCGTCCGTGGCGTGCGCGACGGCGCTGGCCGCGATGTTGCCACCCGCGCCAACCCGGTTTTCCACCACCACGCTCTGGCCCAGCGCCTGCGCCAGCGGTTCGGCGAGCGTGCGCGCCACCAAATCGGGCGAGGAACCACCGGGGAAACCGACGATGAGCTTGAGCGTGCTGCTCGGCCAGATTGCTTGGGTGCTGGTGCTCGCAGCGTGGGCCAGGGGCAGTGCCGCCGCGAGCAGCGTTCCCGCGCCATAGGCGAGCGCGCCGCGGCGCGAAGGAAATGCAGGCATCAAAAACCCCCCAATCGTTAAAAAAGGCGCGCAACCGGTGAGGGTTGCGCGCCTTCTGGCAAACCTTGAATGATCAGGCGTATTCGGCCAGGCTTTTCTTCATTTTCTTCATCGCCGCAACTTCAATCTGGCGAATGCGTTCGGCGCTGACGCCGTATTCGGCCGCGAGTTCGTGCAGCGTCATGCCGCCCGAGCCGTCGTCGTTCACGTTCAGCCAGCGCTCTTCTACGATGCGCCGACTGCGGTCGTCCAAATTGATCAGTGCCGTCGCAATGCCGTCGCTTGCCAGCATGTCGCGCTGGCGCGATTCGATCATGGCGGTAGGCTCGTGTGCGGCGTCTGCCAAGTAGGCGATGGGGCCAAAGGCCTGCTCGCCATCGTCCGATGGTGCCGGATCCAGGAGCACGTCGCCGCCGGACATGCGGATTTCCATCTCCATGACTTCTTCGCGTTTGACCTTGAGCTGATCGGCAATCACGCCGATTTCGTGCTCCGACAGGCGGTTGCGGTGCGTGTCGGCATCCAGGGCATCGGCCTTGAAACCTTGCTTCATGGATCGCAGATTGAAGAACAGTTTGCGCTGCGCCTTGGTGGTCGCCACCTTGACCATGCGCCAGTTCTTCAGGATGTACTCGTGAATCTCGGCCTTGATCCAGTGCATGGCATAGCTCACCAAGCGCACGCCCTGATCCGGGTCGAAGCGCTTGACGGCTTTCATCAAGCCCACATTGCCTTCCTGAATCAGGTCGCCATGCGGCAGACCATAGCCCAGGTACTGGCGCGAGATAGACACCACCAGGCGCAGGTGCGACAACACCAGTCGACCCGCAGCATCCAGGTCGTTGTTCTCGCGCAGGCTGCGCGCTGCGGCCTGCTCTTCTTCGAGCGTCAGCAGCGGCAGGCGGTTGGCAGCGGAAATGTAAGCGTCCAGATTCCCCAGCGGCGGCACCAGCGCCCACGGGTTGGCCGGGGCCAGCGCGGTTGTTGCGGATCCAGAGGGGAGTTTCATTCCAGCATTCCTTTCGTCTATGACCAAATATTAGCACTCTCTTGGAGAGACTGCTAAGCAGCAAGTTCCCCGAACGGGTGTGGGACCAAGCCGACTGTCAAAATTGTGCTAAAAACGCCGCCCATCGCTTAATGGTATTGCGATAACAGCTATAAATACAATAGTGCCGCTCATCCGAATCACTGGCCTCGCGGTGTCAGATTCGGCCTGCGCAAGGAGCCTGGAATGAACCTGATCGATGCCACTGCCGAGTTGAGTGCGGTGACCACCACCGTTGCCAGCGCCGAAGACGCCCAGCGATTGGCGCAAGCGGTACTGGAGCACCGCCTGGCCGCGTGCGTGCAGGTGGAGGCGGTGGTCTCGCACTACCGCTGGGACGGCGCGTTGCAGGAAGAGGGCGAGCACCGGCTGGTGTTCAAGACCTTGCCTGCAGCAGTGTCTGCGCTGCTTGGCTTGCTGCGCGCCCTGCACCCGTACGACTTGCCCGAACTGCTGGTGCAGCCGCTGCGGGCGAGCCAGGAGTACGCCGACTGGGTGCGCCAGGAGACGGTGGCGCAAGCTTGAGAATCCGTCAGCTTTTGCTGCGACAGCAACCCATCGCGGCAGAACTTCGGCCTGGCGTTTAGCCCGCCAGCACCCGCTGCTCGAAGGCCTCCAGCGGTTCCGGGCGGCCAAACAGATAGCCTTGAAACGCGGGGCAGCCGTGCTCCTGCAAAAAGCGGTGGTGCTCGATGGTTTCCACGCCTTCGGCGATGACGGCCAGGCCCAGCAGATCGGCCAGCACAATGATGGTGTGGGCAATGGCCGCGTCCTTGGGGTCGTTCAGCACGTCTCGCACAAAGCCCTGGTCGATCTTGATCTGGTCCAGCGGCAGGCGCTTGAGGTAGCTCAGCGATGAATACCCGGTACCAAAGTCGTCCAGCGAAAATCCCAGGCCGTGCTGCTTCAAGGCGTGCATGGTGGCGATCACGCTGTCCACGTCTTGCAGCAGCAGGCTTTCGGTCAGCTCCAGCTTGATGCGTGCGGGGTTGGCACCCGTTTGTGCCAGCAGCCGCAAGAGCTGCGGCACAAAGTCATCCTGGCGGAATTGGCGTGCACTGACGTTGATAGCCAGGTTCAGGTGCGCGAAGCGTGCGTCGTCGCTCCAGCGTGCCTGTTGGCGCAAGGCGGTTTCCAGCACCCAATGCCCCAGAGGCAAGATCAGCCCCGTTTCTTCCGCGAGGGGGATGAACAAGGCCGGGGACACCATGCCTTTGTCGGGGTGTTGCCAGCGCAGCAGCACTTCGGCACCCGTTACGCGGCCTTGGCCGTCCACCTGGGCTTGGTACACCAGCAAAAACTGTGCAAGACGCAGGCCGGTGTGCATCTCGGTCTCGAGCATGGCGCGCTGGTTGACAGCCTCTTGCATGTCAGGGTCGAAAAAGCGCAGGGTGTTGCGGCCCGCGTCCTTGGCGCGGTACATCGCCAGATCGGCCTGCTTGAGCACTTCATCGACGTTGGCATGCGGCTGGCGCAACAGGGTGGCGCCGATCCTGGCGGTCAGGTGGTGCTCATGACCGTCCAGCAAGTAGGTTTCGCGCAGCCGGGCAAGCACCTGCTCGCACACGGTGCGCACTTGGGCCGCCGCTTCTTGGGGCTCGGTGCCCAGGTTTTGCAGCACCAGCACAAATTCGTCGCCGCCCAGCCGCGCGACCGTGTCCTGCTCCCGCACTGCGCCGCGCAGACGCCCGGCCACCTCCACCAGCAGCAGGTCGCCCATTTCATGGCCCCGGCTGTCGTTGAGGGTCTTGAAGTTGTCCAAGTCCACAAACAGCACGGCGGCGTTGAGCCCGGTGCGCGCGCTGCTGGCCATGACCTGCTGCAAGCGGTCCACCAGCAGGCGCCGGTTGGGCAGGCGGGTCAGGGCGTCATAAAAGGCCAGGTAGCGCGCCTCTTCTTCGGCCGCCTTGCGGCCCGAAATGTCGATGTCGATGCAGAACAGCTCGGGGCTCTGGCCGGGCACCTCAATGCGGGTGTGGCTGGAGAACACATCCACAGGCGTTCCGTTCTTGTGCCGCAGGCGCAGTTCGCCCGCCGGGATGGGCGTGCCGTGCAGGAACATTGCTCGCATGCTCTCTCGCACTGGCTGCTGCATCTCGGACGGGATGATCAGCTCCAGCAGGTTTTTGCCCAGGGCTTCCTGCTCGCTGTAGCCGTATAGCGCTTCCGACGCATTGTTCCAGTAGGTGGTGGTGCCATCCGCCAGGTAGCCCTGCACGGAAATGGACGGAATATCGCGCAGCAGCGAGCGAAAGCGCAGTTCGGATTCGCGCAGTGCGCTCTCGGCTTCCAGGCGCTCGGTGATGTCGCGGGCCAGAAAAACTACTGTGGCCTGGCCGTTGACCACCGTGCCCAGCGGGCGGGCGCGTCCCTCGAAATGGCGCAGGCCCGACAGGGTCTGCAACTGGTAGACAAAGCTCTCCGTCTGGCCGCTGTGCAGGGTTTTGCGGATCAGTGCAAGGAACGGGTCGGCTTGCGCTGCAGGCAGCAAATCGTGCATCCGCTTGCCCAGCAACTGGGAGGCTGGTGCCAGCAGGGGGGCATCGTTGGAAGACAGTACGTCGATGTAGCGGCCTTGGGCATCGAGAACCAGCAGCACGTCGGGCAGGGCTGCCGCAATGGCACGCAGGCGGGCGACGCTTTCTGCCAAGGCCTGCTCGGTGGCCTGGCGGTTCTCCACATCGCGCAAAAGGCCGCCCAGCAGGGCCGTAGCGGGGGTAAAAACCAGCAGCATAGGCAAGGCCAGCGTGGTGTTGATGCGCTGGAGCATGTCGGATGGAAGCCACTGAAGGAGCCCCAGCACCCCGAGGTGCAGTACCAGGCCAAAGGCCACGAGGTTCCAGAGCCGCACATCCACCCAACCCCGCGCACGGGCCATCCGATACCCGAGGCCCAGCACGGTCGAGAGCGCGATGACCATGACGCCCACAGGCGCCCCCACGCCCCCGGCTGAAAGGCGCCAGGCAACAGCGATCAGTGTCGACAGGGCAGCCACCACCGGGCCGCCAAACAAACCGGCCATGCTCAAGATCACGGAGCGCGCATCGAAGAAGACCCCAGGTGCCAGCGCTATCGGGTTGAGCATGCCAAGCACGCAAACGCCGCTGAACAGCAAGCCCGAAAGGATCTGTCCGAGCCAGGGCCATTTTTTCCATGCGCGTATGTTGGCACCGTGCAAAAAGCACAGCGCCAGCAGCAGAGCGGTCGCTTCGGCCAGGTCGAAGAGCATGGCGCATCATGCCCGCATCCCTTGCGGAGCGTAAACGGCGTCCGTCTGACAACGTCGCGCCGCCGCCGCAAGCGCGCACCGGTTTCAGGTGAGGAGCGCCAACGCAAACTCGCGCGCGCTGAAGGTCTCCAGGTCTTCGAGTTTTTCGCCCACCCCGATGAAGTACACCGGCAGCGGACGCTCCTGGGCAATGGCGGCCAGCACGCCGCCCTTGGCGGTGCCGTCGAGCTTGGTCACGATGAGGCCGGTGAGCTGCAGCGCGTCGTCAAAGGCGCGCACCTGGGTCAGGGCGTTCTGGCCCGTGTTGCCGTCAATCACCAGCAGGATTTCGTGCGGCGGCTGGCCGATGCCGGCGGCGCCGGGCGTGTTGCCTGCCTTGGCGATGGTGCGTTTGATCTTGCGCAGCTCTTCCATCAGGTGCAGTTGGGTGTGGAGGCGGCCGGCGGTGTCGACCAGCACCACGTCCTTGCCGCGCGCCCGTCCGGCCATAACGGCGTCAAAGCTCACCGCAGCGGGGTCGCCGCCCTCCTGGCTGACAATTTCCACGGTGTTGCGGTCGGCCCAGACGCCCAGCTGCTCGCGCGCTGCGGCGCGAAAGGTGTCGGCTGCGGCCAACAGCACGCTGGCGCCGGCTTGCGCGAGGTGGCGGGTGAGTTTGCCAATCGAGGTGGTCTTGCCCGCGCCGTTGACACCGGTCACCATGATGACCGTGGGCGTGAATTCGCCGATCACCAGCGCCTTTTCGAGCGGCCGCAGCAGATCGGTCAGCGCATCGGCCAGCAGCCCCTTGACCGCCGCTGGGTCGGTGGTGCGGGTGTCTTTCACTCGGCGCTTGAGATCCGCCAGCAAATGCTGTGTGGCCTTGACGCCGGTGTCCGCCATCAACAGGGCTTCTTCGAGCTCCTCGTACAGCGCGTCGTCGATGCGCGTGCCGGTGAACACGGTGGCGATGCTGGTGCTGGTCTTGCGCAGGCCGCCGCGCAGGCGTTCCATCCAGTTCTTGCGAGCAGGTGCAAGCACTTCTGGCGCATCGGCGGCCGGCCCCTGCGTGCTGGAGCGCTCAGGGATGGCCGCTGGCTTGATGGCTGCCGCCATGGGACGGACTGGCAGGGGCGGAGTCACCGCAGGCGCATGGCTGCCTGGTGCTGCCGATGGCACAGGGGCAGATTCCGGCGCGGGGGCTGGTGCGGTCGCTGGTTCGGGCGCCGGTTCAGGCGCTGGCAAGTGCGAGGGCGAGGGCGCGGGCGCGGGTGTCGGTGCATGG
>JBATPF010000113.1:0-15720 GCA_049291355.1 Giesbergeria sp. | reverse complement strand
AGCTTGAAGCGCATGTACATCAAGCGCTGCAAGCACATTTTGGCTGGAAATTCGACTGTCTTCGGTGGCGGCGCCGTGCACCAGCACCGGCAGGCCCTCCCGCGCCAGCAGCAGTGCCAGCAAGGGCGTGAGCACCGGCAGCTTGCGCGCGCCGTTGTAGCTGGGCAGCACCACCAGGGTGCGCGTGCTGGCGGGCAGGCGCGCCAGGCGCGCGTGGACGGCGTCGAGAAAGCCGGCCATTTCCTCGGGCGTTTCGCCCTTGACGCGCATGGCGATGCAAAACGCCCCCACTTCCAGATCGCTGATGCTGCCATCGAGCACCTGGCCGAACAGGTCGCAGGCCTGCTCCCGCGACAGGTGGCGGGCGCCTTGGGCGCCGCGGGCGATGATTTTGAGGTAGTGGCCTATTGCCATGGGGCTTCCTGGTTGCGCTTGGCGGCCTATTGTTGCGCATGCAGCACGCCGATCAGTGCCACCACCGCCAGGCCCAGCAGCAGCGACAGCGTGCGCCAGAACAGCAGCGGGTTGCGCCGCACGAGCGGGGTGCGCGTGCGTGCCAGCGTGGCTGCGCCGGGCTGGTGCAGCTCGTGCACGAACTCGGACAGGGCTTCCTGGCGCTTAATTGGATCAGGGTGCACGGCGCGCTCGAGCACGGTGTCCACCCAGGCGGGAATGGACAGGCTCTCGTCGTGCAGCGCGCTGCTGTAGCGCAGCCTGCGCAGTGCGGCGCGGCTGCGCAGCTGGGCCACCTGTGCGCCGTAGGGCAGGCGGCCGGTGAGCATCTGGTAGGTGATGACACCGAGCGAAAACAGGTCCGAGCGGGGCGTGCCGGCCTCGCCCAAAAAATACTCGGGCGCTGTGTACTGCAGCGTGCCCAGGATGTCGGCGGGCCGGTCCGCCACCCGTGATTCCTCCAGCCCCGCGACGCAGACAGCGCCGAAATCGATGATTTTCACGGTGCCGGTAGCGTCTATCAGCACGTTCTCGGGCCGCAGGTCCTGGTGCAGCATTTCCATGCGGTGAAAGGCCTGCAGGCCGCGCGCAATCTGGATGACGATGCCCCGCACCTCTGCGAGCTGCGGGCGCGGGTGGTCCGTCATCCACTGCGCCAGTGTCTGGCCGGGGACGTATTCCAGCGCCACGAAAAGATGTTCGCGCCGGCGCTGGCTGGGCACCGCGCGCAGCACGTGTGGGCTGTGAATGCGCCGGGCAATCCATTCTTCCAGCAGGAAGCGCTCCAGCGCGGCTTCATCGGCCTGCATGTCAACAGCGGGGGTTTTGAGCACCACGTGCTCGCCGCTCTCCTGGTCGATGGCAAGGTAGACGTGGCTGCGGTGGCTGGCGTGCAGCTTGCGCACGATCTCAAAGCCATCGAGGACGGCGCGTGGCTCCAGCAGCGGCGGCAGGCGCAGGTCTGCTCGCCGGCGCTGCAGTGCCTCGCCGGCGTCCTCGGCCAGCGCGTCAATGCACAGGATTTGCACGGTGAGGTTGTCTTCGCTGCCGCAGCGCAGGGCCTCGCAGGCGATGGCGCGGGCGGCTTCATCCAGGTCGTCCGCGTGCTCGCGCAGCGCCTCGGTGACGAAGGCGCCGCGCACATGCTCATGCACGCCGTCGGTGATGAGCACGAAAGTGTCGCCCGCATCCACCGCCACCGAGCGGTAGTCGAGGTCGAGCTGCGGGTGCACGCCGAGCGCGCGGCTCAGGTGGCTGCTGCCGCCCTCCAGCACCACGCGGTGGTCTTCGGTGAGCTGCTCCAGCGCTTGGCCTTGCACGCGGTAGATGCGGCTGTCGCCGACGTGAAACAGGTGCGCGGTGGCGCCCTTGAGCACCAGGGCGCTGAGGGTGCAGACATGGCCCCGATCCGCATCGAAGCGGTGCGGGCCGCGCCGCGTCTGGGCGTGCAGCCAGGCGTTGGTGGCGGCCAGCACGCACTGCACCGAGCGGCGCACGCTCCAGGCTTCGCTGGTGCAGTAGTAATCCTGCAGCAGGGCGTGCACGGCGGCGGCGCTGGCGAAGTGACTGACCTCGCTGCTGCTGATGCCGTCGGCCAGCGCCAGCGCCACGCCCTTGCGGGACAGGGCTTCGCCCGAGGGGACGCAGGCGCCGTGGAAATCCTGGTTCAGTGCCTTGCGGCCCCGGTCCGAATACTGGCCGATGCGGACCTGCAGAGCGTCTGGCATGGCGGGTGGAAGGGGCTCAGACCAGCTTGCGCTTGGGTGCGGTGCGGCCGTGCGTGACGTAGAGCGTGAGGCCGGTGAACGCGATGCCGCCCACCAGGTTGCCCAGCACGGTGGGGATTTCGTTCCAGACAAAGTACTCGAGAACGGAGAAGTTGCCGCCCATCATCAGACCGGAGGGGAAGAGAAACATGTTCACCACCGAGTGCTCGAAGCCCATGGCGAAGAACACCATCACCGGCATCCACATGGCGATGACCTTGCCGCTCACGGTGGTGGAAATCATCGCGCCGACGACGCCGGTGGAGACCATCCAGTTGCACAGCATGCCGCGCACGAAGATGGTCAGCCAGCCCATCAGGCCGTACTTGGCGTAGCCCAAGGTGCGTGATTCGCCGATGTGGCCGATCTTGATGCCGACCTCGTTGGGCGGCACGGAAAAGCCGTAGGTGAAGGTGAAGGCCATCAAAAACGCGACGGTGAGCGCGCCGAGGAAGTTGCCGACGAACACCAGGCCCCAGTTGCGCAGCACCCCGCCGATGGTGACGCCTGGGCGCTTGTCGATCAGTGCCAGCGGCGCCAGCACGAAGACGCCGGTGAGCAGGTCGAACCCCAGCAGGTAGAGCATGCAAAAACCCACCGGGAACAGGATGGCGCCCACCAGCGCCGAGCCGGTCATGACGGTGGCGGACACCGCGAACACGGCGGCCAGCGAGAGGATGGCCCCCGCCATGTACGCGCGGATCAGTGTGTCGCGCGTGGACATGTAGATTTTGGACTCACCGGCGTCCACCATCTTGGTAACGAATTCTGAAGGTGCGATATAGGCCATGGCGTGCTTTCGTAGTTTGGAATGAGGTCAGGCAGCGGCGCTCGTGCGCTGGCAGGGCCCGGCGAGCGGGCGCGTCTCGGTGGTGGCGTGGCTGGCCAGCTCCAAGGTGTCGAGGAACACCTCATCGCCTTCCACCTTCACGGCGAACTTGGGCGTGCAGCCTTCGTCGGGCGCGGCGGCCTGGCCGCTGCACAGGCCAATGGTCCAGTTGTGCAGCGGGCAGGCCACGCTGGTGCCAAAGACGATGCCTTGCGACAGCGGCCCGCCCTTGTGCGGGCAGCGGTCGAGCAGGGCGAAGATCTGGTCGTCGGCGCTGCGGAAGATGGCCACATCCAGGCCCTGCGCCCGCGCCACACGGCGGGCGCCCAGGCGGGGGATGTCGTCTACACGGCAAATGGGGGTCCAAGCGGTCATTGCTATTCCTTTGGTAGCTACTAACGCTTATGGGATAAGCGCTAGAGTCTGTTTTTGCTTAAAGTTTCTCGAAATCAGGGACATCAGGCGACGGCAATGGGGATGAACTGGCGTTCGTCCACCTGCGCGCGCTGGCTCTCGAACCACGGGTCGGGCTCGCCGTCGAGCGCATGCTGCAGCCGCGCCCCGAGCGCCGCGCGGCCGACCGGGTCGCCAAGGATTTTTTTCTTCACATGGTCCAGCCCGACGCGCGCCACGTAATGCACGGTGCGCTCCAGGTACCAGCCTTCTTCGCGGTAGAGCTGCATGAAGGCGCCGGTGTGCTCCATCACTTCTTCTGCGGTTTTGAGCTTGACGAAGAACTGCGCCACCTCGGTCTTGATGCCGCCGTTGCCGGCGATGACCATTTCCCAGCCGCTGTCCACGCCGATGATTCCGACGTCCTTGATGCCACTCTCGGCGCAGTTGCGGGGACACCCGCTGACGGCGAACTTGACCTTGTGCGGCGCCTGCATGCCGACAAAGGCGCGTTCCAGGTCCTTGCCCATCTGCGTGCTGTCCTGTGTGCCCATACGGCACCACTCCTTGCCGACGCAGGTTTTCACGGTGCGCAGCGCCTTGGCGTATGCGTGGCCGCTGGGCATGCCGATGTCGCGCCACACGGCCTGCAGGTCTTCCTTCTTCACGCCCAGCAGGTCGATGCGCTGGCCGCCGGTGACCTTGACGGTGGGGATCTGGTACTTGTCCACCACGTCGGCAATGCGGCGCAGTTCGGCGGCGCTGGTCTCACCGCCCCACATGCGCGGCACCACGGAATACGTGCCGTCCTTTTGGATGTTGGCGTGGCTGCGCTCGTTGATGAAGCGGCTTTGCGGGTCGTCCTGGGCCTCGTGTGGCCAGCTAGAGAGCCGGTAGTAGTTGATGGCCGGGCGGCAGGTGGGGCAGCCGTCGGGCGTCTTCCATTCCATGAAGGCAAATACGGCCTCGCTGGTGAGCAAATGGTGCGCCGCGATGGCGTCGCGCACCGCCTGGTGGCCGTGGTCGGTGCAGGCGCACACCGGCTTGGTTTTGGGCGTGGCGGAATAGTCGCCGCCGGCTGTGGCCATCAGAATCTGCTCGACCAGGCCGGTGCACGAACCGCAACTGGCGCTGGCCTTGGTTTGCTTGCGCACTTCGTCCAGCGTGAACAGGCCCTTCTCCTGGATGGCCTTGCAGATCTGGCCCTTGGTGACGCCGTTGCAGCCGCAGACCTCGTCGCTATCGAGCATGGCGGCGGCCTTGTTCTGGCCTTGGTGGCCCGCGTCGCCCATGTTCGATTCGCCAAAAATCAGCTTGCCCTGCAGGTCGCTTACGGCGCGGCCGTCGCGCAGCAGCTTGAAGTACCAGCTGCCATCCACGGTGTCGCCATACAGGCAGGCGCCGACCAACTTGTCGTCCTTGATGACGAGCTTTTTGTACACCCCCGAATACGGGTCGGAGAGCACGATTTCTTCCGTGCCTTCGCCGCCCTGGAAGTTGCCGGCCGAGAACAGGTCAATGCCCGTGACCTTGAGCTTGGTCGACGTGAGCGAACCCACGTAACGGCCAATGCCGAACTCGGCCAGGTGGTTGGCCAGCACCTTGCCCTGCTCGAACAGCGGCGCTACCAAGCCGTAGGCAATGCCGCGGTGCGCAGCGCATTCGCCCACGGCGTAGATGCGGGCGTCGGTGGTGGTCTGAAGCGTGTCGTTGACGACAATGCCGCGGTCCACGTGCAGGCGCATTTTTTCGGCCAGCTGCGTGTTGGGACGAATGCCCACGGCCATCACCACCAGGTCGGCCGGCAGTTCGCTGCCGTCCTTGAACTTGACCGCACGGACACGGCCCGTGCCATTGCCCAGCAGCTCGGCGGTCTGCGCCTGCATCAGGAACTGCATGCCGCGCTCGGCGAGCGATTTTTGCAGCAGCTTGCCGGCCACGCGGTCGAGCTGGCGTTCCATCAGCCATTCGGCGGCATGCACCACGGTGACCTGCATGCCGCGTTTCATCAGGCCGTTGGCGGCCTCCAGGCCGAGCAGGCCACCGCCGATGACCACCGCGTGGCGGTAGCGCGTGGCGGCGTCGATCATGGCCTCGGTGTCGGCGATGTCGCGGTAGGCCAGCACGCCTTGCAGGTCCTTGCCCGGAATCGGCAGGATGAAGGCATTGGAGCCAGTGGCCATGATCAGCCGGTCGTAGTGGGACGTAAGTGTTTCGCCGGTTGTGCTGGTGGCGCTCACCGTGCGCTGCGCGCGGTTCACGTCGGTGACGGTAAAGCCGGTGTGCAGGGTGATGCCGTGTTCCTGGTACCAGGCGTGGTCGTTGAGGATGATCTCGTCCACCGTCTGCTCACCGGCCAGCACCGGCGAGAGCAGGATGCGGTTGTAGTTGGGGTGCGGCTCGGCGCCGAAGACCGTGATCTCGTACAGGTCGGGCGCAATCTTCAGCAGCTCTTCGAGCGTGCGCACCCCGGCCATTCCGTTGCCCACCATGACCAGCCTGGGTTTTTTCATCGAAGCACTCCTTGGGCAAACAAACTGCAAAACATTGGCGCCCTGGGTTTGCGCCGACAAGCAATGCAATGCAATGACCGTGCCAGTGACGGAGACTGTGTGCGCCAGCGAGTGGGAGCCGTTTTTGAGCACCATGGAGGTGCGCCAGGCCCTGATCGTGGGGCGCATGCGGTGCATGCACCATGCTGGGGGTGTCACCCCGAGGGCGTCGCCCCGACGGCAGTTCCTCGCAGGGCGGGCCTGTGCCATTGCGACGCACGCAAAAAAGGCCCGTACCGTTTGCACGGTGCGGGCCTTGTGAGGCTGTGGCGCCTGGCGCCCTGGCGCAGGCCTTAGCTGCGTTCGCCGGTGGCGATCTGGTGGGCTCGGGCCGCGATCACGGCGTCCGAACGGACGGCGGTGCGCTCCAAGGTGCTGGTGGCGCGTGCAGCGTAGTCGGCCACGGGGCCCTTGGCAAAGTTGGGCAGTGCCTGCTCGCCTTCGGCGCGCACATCGGCGCGGTTGCGAATCGACTGCGTGTGGGCTTCAAAGTCCGTGCCGTACAGGTTGCCGTTCAGTTCGCCGGCTTGGGCGCCAATGGATGCGAAAGCGGCGACAGCGGCGATGGAGAGAATGCGTGCGGTGTTCATGATGGTTTCCTTAGGTTCAAACGTACTCAAATGGACCCGCTGCCTGAAGCCTGTTGCCAGGCTTGCCTGGAAGCGGTTTCGGTGAGTCGCCTTGTTGTGTTCGGCTCATCGATGGGTTGAACTGTAAGCCTTATCAGACTACATAAAAACTATTCAGTCATGAATTGACTGTTCCGGTATTTGGAATGATGGATGTGCTTGTCTTTCGACTTTCGGGTGCAGGTTGCGGGTTTTGTCGCTCCTGCTCACAAACCCTGAGCAAGTCCTGTTGCGCTTCGCAGCGCGATCGGCTGAAATGCTTGTGTCGATTTATTCAGGGAGCCAGAAGATGACGGTTGTTGCAGAAATACTCAAAGCCAAGCCGGACGCCACCGTTCAGACGATCGCCCCCGATGCCACGGTGCTCGAAGCCTTGCGCACCATGGCCGACAAGCACATCGGTGCGCTGCTGGTGGTGCAGAACGGCCACATCGAAGGCATCTTCACCGAGCGCGATTACGCGCGCAAGATCGCGCTGATGGGCCGCAGTTCGGCCGATACCCCGATGCGCGAGGTCATGACGCGCTCGGTGATGTTTGTGCATCCCACCCAGACCAGCGAGGACTGCATGCAGCTCATGACCGACAAGCGCCTGCGCCACCTGCCGGTGATGGATGGCGAGCAACTGGTGGGCATGATCTCGATTGGCGACTTGGTGGCCGACATCATTTCCGAGCAGAAATTCATCATCGAGCAGATGACGCACTACATCGGCGGCAACGTGCGCTAAGCACGCTCCCAAGGCGCGCCGGTGGCTTTCAGGTGCTGCTGCGCACCGTCAGCTCAAAGCCGAGGTCGACGCAGTTGTGCGCCACGGGCTCGCCGCGCATCAGGGAAAGCAGCATGCGCGCGCTGGCTTCGCCGATGCTGCCGCGCGGCGTGCGCACGGTGGTTAGCGCGGGCTGTCGTCCGCGCTGCCCGAATCGGCTGCAGTGGTGTTCCAGCAGTTGCGCCAAGCAGCGCCTGGAGTGCCGGTGCTTTTCGCCTCTATGCTGGCGTTTGATCAGGCCCTACCCTGCATGCAGCGCCTTGCCGCGCAGTCCCAGGTTCAGGCGGAGATTGACGGGGTGGACAACGGAGGCCGCGGCGTCGCGAATGGGGCGCCCACAGGCCTTTTTGTATTTCAGCAAGGAGGATCTGGTCACCCCCGCGCGCCGCGTGGTGGTGACCCGGATGCTCAAGAGGCATTTCAACCAATCGATCGGTGTCATCCATGAAAAGACTGGTGCTGGTGGGCGGTGGGCATGCCCACCTCTCGGTCCTGGAGGCTCTGGCAGCCCAACGCCCGGGCGATGTGGAGGTGACGCTGATCACGCCCTCTCCAAGGCAGAACTATTCGGGCATGCTTCCCGGTTGGATCTCCGGCCACTATGCGCTGTCGGCCTGTCAGATTGACTTGCAGCCTTTGGTGCGCGCGGCGGGCGGGCAGCTCATCCTGGAGCATGTGGTGGGCATGGATGCCACGCGGCATTGTGTCGCTCTCGCGGATGGTCGGCAGGTGCACTACGACTGGCTGTCCATCGACGTCGGAAGTGAAACCGAAACCTCCTGGCTTGAAGCATTGGGAAGCAAGTTGCTGCCCGTCAAACCCCTGGATCAATTTTTCACGTGCTGGCCAGAAAAAATGGCCGAGGCGCAAGCGCGAGGGGCATTCCATCCGGTCGTCGTGGGTGCCGGGGCCGCCGGTGTCGAGATCGCCCTGGCCGCCCAGTTTGCGCTGACACGCGCTGGGGTTCGAGCCTGGGTGGACTTGATCGCCTCCGAGAACGGTGTCCTCCAGGGCCACAACCGCCGCGCGCAGGAGCGTGTGCTTGCCTACGCCCGGCGCGCGGGTGTGAGCGTCCATTTCCAGCGGGCCGTCGGGACCCCGAACGGTGTTTTGCTGGCGGATGGCGAGTTGATTGCGGCCGATCTGGTGATCGCTGCCACCGGGGCCCGTGCTCCAGCCTGGCTCCAGCGATCCAAACTGGCGCTCGACCCGGAGGGCTACATACAGGTCGACCCATACCACCGCAGCGTGTCACACCCGGACGTGTTTGCCGCCGGTGACGTCTGCGCCAGGCCCGATACGAGCCTGTCGCGCTCTGGCGTGCATGCGGTGCGCGCCGGGCCGGTGCTTGCGAGCAACCTGCTGGCGGTGCTCGAAAGTGCTCCGCTGCGGGCCTATCGGCCCCGACCCAATTCGCTGTATCTGCTTGCCTGCGGGCCTCGCCATGCGATTGCCTCATGGGGGCCTTGGTCCGCCAGCGGCGCATGGGTCTGGCATTGGAAAGACGGGATCGACCGGCGCTTCATCCGGCGCTTTGCGCGATCAGGATCAGGCCCAGCCAGCGCGAAGATGGAGAAATCGGCATGATCAACCTGCAACGCCTGAACCCATGGATGCGCGGCTGGGCGGCCAACACCCACCCGGCTTAGCAACTGCGGGCCCGCCTGCTGACAATGGCCTGGTTCGTCGAGGCGCGCGATCCCTATACGGGTGGGCAGTGGAGACGAGAGAGTCAGGAAAAAACTCCATCCGTCTGAGACGGTCGAGAGCAAGAAATCCGAGATGTGCTACGACCAAACGAACAAGACGCGCACAAACCGCGCCCATCAGAACGATTGAGGACCACCATGCACGCCACTTTGCCCCTTCTCGAAGCAACGACTTTCCCGCCCTTGCGCCGAGGCACCGTGACCACCCTTCAGGTCAACCTGGGGTACCGCTGCAACCAAACCTGCGTGCACTGCCACGTGAATGCAGGGCCCAATCGTACCGAAATGATGGACGACGCCCACCTCGATTTGGTGATCGAGGTGCTGAAGGCCCGTTCTATCCAGGTGCTCGATCTCACCGGCGGGGCGCCGGAACTCAATGAAGGGTTCCGCGAGCTGGTTCGCCGGGCGCGGGCGCTGGGCGTGCACGTCATGGACCGCTCCAACCTCACCATCCTGTTCGAGCCCGGGCAGGAAGGTCTGGCGCAGTTCCTGGCCGACCAAAAGGTCGAAGTGGTGGCGTCGCTGCCCTGCTACTCGCTGGAGAACGTGGACAAGCAGCGAGGCAAGGGCGTGTTCGACAAAAGCATAGCCGCCTTGCAACAACTCAATGCCCTGGGTTATGCCAAGCCGGGCTCCGGCCTCAAGCTCAGCCTGGTCTACAACCCGCAAGGCGCCACTCTGCCGCCCGAGCAGCGGCAGCTCCAGGCCGACTACAAGCGCGAACTGATGGCGCACTTCGGCATTGAGTTCGACGAACTCTTCGTCATCACCAACATGCCCATCCAGCGTTTTGGCTCCATGCTGATTTCCAAAGGCGAGTTCAACAGCTATTTGCAGTTGCTGCGCGACAACTTCAGCGAGCCCAACCACGCCGCCGTGATGTGCCGCAACCTGGTCAGCGTGGACTGGCAAGGCAACCTCCACGATTGCGACTTCAACCAGCAGTTGGGGCTGCCGTTGCCTGCGGGTGGCGCCGTGCGCATGGCGGCGCAGCCGCACCTGCGGGATCTGCTGGTGCAGGACCCGGCTGGCCGATCGGTGCGCACCGCAGAGCATTGCTACGGCTGCACCGCCGGGCAGGGCAGCAGCTGCGGCGGCGCGCTCAAGGGCGCATGAGCATGAAGCACATTCGCCGCCTGGCGCTGCTGGCTCTGGTGCTGGTGTTGGTCGCGGGCTTCTTTGCCCTGGGCGGCGCGAAGTGGCTGACGCTGGAAGGCCTGAAATCGGGCCTGGCCCAGTTCGCCGCCTGGAAGGACGCGTCGCCCGCGTTGCTGTGGCTGGCCTTCGGAGGGGCGTACGTGCTGATAACGGCCTTGTCCCTGCCCGGAGCCACCATCATGACCCTGGCCGCCGGTGCGATCTTCGGCCTGGTCTGGGGGTCTGTGATTGCCTCGTTCGCCGCCACCCTGGGCGCTACCCTGGCCTTCTGGAGCGCGCGTTACCTGCTGCGCGACTGGGTGCAGGCGCGCTTTGGTCAGCGGCTCAAGCCCATCAACGAAGGCATGGCCCGCGATGGCGCCTTCTACCTGTTTACGCTGCGCCTGGTCCCGCTGTTCCCGTTCTTCCTCGTCAATCTGTTGATGGGTCTGGTGCCTATTCGCACGATGACGTTCTACGGCGTCAGCCAGGTCGGCATGCTGGCCGGCACGCTGGCGTACGTGAACGCGGGCACCCAACTGGCGCAGATTGACAGCCTGGCCGGCATCGTCTCACCTGGTGTCTTGCTGTCGTTCGCGCTGCTGGGCTTGTTTCCGCTGGTGGCCAAGGCAGTCCTGGGCTGGCTGCAGCGCCGCCGCGTGTATGCGCGCTGGACACGTCCGCGCAGCTACGACCGCAACCTCATCGTCATTGGCGCCGGCGCGGCCGGACTGGTGACGGCCTACATCGGCGCCGCCGTCAAGGCCAAGGTCACCCTGGTGGAAGCGCACAAGATGGGCGGCGACTGCCTGAACTACGGCTGCGTGCCCAGCAAGGCCCTGATCAAGAGCGCCAAGCTGGCGTCCCAGATGCGGCACGCTGATCACTACGGGCTGTCGGCGGTCGCACCCCAGTTCAGTTTCCGCCAGGTCATGGCGCGGGTGCACGCGGTGATCCGCGCCGTTGCGCCGCACGACAGCGTGGAGCGCTACGAGTCGCTGGGCGTGGAGGTGCTGCAAGGTTATGGGCGCGTGGTGGACCCCTGGACGGTGGAGATCAAGGCCGCCGACGGCAGCGCGCAGCGCCTCACCACCCGCAGCATCGTTATCGCCGCCGGCGCGCAGCCCTTCGTGCCGCCACTGCCCGGCATCGAGGAGGTGGGCTACGTCACCAGCGACACCTTGTGGGACGCGTTCGCCCAGCTCGATGCGCCGCCGGCGCGGCTGGTGGTGCTGGGCGGTGGGCCGATTGGCTGTGAGCTGGCCCAAAGCTTTGCGCGCCTGGGCTCTGCGGTCACGCAGGTGGAGATGGCGCCGCGCATCATGGCGCGCGAGGATACGGAAGTGTCCGAGCTGGCACGCCAGTCCCTGGTACGCGACGGCGTGGATGTGCGAACCGGACACAAGGCGCTGCGATGCGAACGCGAGGAGCGCGACGGCACCCTGCACAAATACCTCGTGGTCGAGCACGGCGGTGTGGAGCAGCGCATCGAGTTTGACGCCCTCATCTGCGCCGTGGGCCGCGTGGCGCGGCTGCAGGGCTACGGCCTGGAAGCGCTGGGCATTCCCACCCAGCGCACGGTGTTGACCAACGAGTACCTGGAAACGCTCTACCCCAACATCTACGCCGCCGGCGACGTGGCAGGCCCCTACCAGTTCACCCACACCGCTGCGCACCAGGCCTGGTATGCGGCGGTCAATGCGCTGTTTGGTCATTTCAAACGATTCAAGGTCGATTACTCAGTCATTCCCTGGGCTACCTTTATCGACCCCGAGGTGGCGCGTGTCGGCCTGAACGAGCAAGAGGCCAGGGAGAAGGGTGTTACCTACGAACTCACACGTTACGGCATTGACGATCTGGACCGCGCCATCGCGGACGGCGCCGCCTACGGCTTCGTCAAGGTGCTGACCGTGCCAGGCAAAGACCGCATCCTGGGCGTGACCATTGTCGGTGAGCATGCTGGCGACTTGCTGGCGGAATTCGTGCTGGCGATGAAACATGGCCTGGGTTTGAACAAGATCCTCGGCACCATCCACACCTATCCGACGCTGGCTGAAGCCAACAAATCCGTCGCGGGGGAATGGAAGCGCGCGCATGCGCCGCAGCGCCTGCTGGCCTGGCTGCAGCGCTACCACGCCTGGCGGCTGAACTGAAGCTGCGCTATGGCAAGCACACCCAAAACACCCTGCTGCTCGGGCCTGTCCATGGAGGCCAGCCGAAGCGCCTTGCGCGCTCCCTGGCCCGCTGCTTCAAGTGTTGTGAAACCATGAAACTCTCGGTCATCGTCCCTGTGCTGAACGAAGCGACCGGTGTGCCCGAACTGTGTGCCCATTTGATGCCCTACGCGCGCCAAAGCGTGGAAGTCATCCTGGTCGATGGCGGCAGCGAAGACGGCACGGCCGAGCTGGTGGAACACCTGGGCTTTCGCCTCATCCGTTCGCCGCGCGGCCGCGCCTTGCAGATGAACGCCGGTGCGGCCACCGCCCGTGGGGACGTATTGCTGTTCCTGCATGCCGACACGCGCTTGCCGCCCGGGGTCCTTCCGCTTCTGGAGAGCCGTGTGTCGCATGTGCATGACTGGGGGCGATTTGACGTGCGTATTGAAGGCCGCCCCGCCATGCTCAAGTGGGTGGCCTGGCTGATGAACTGGCGCTCCCGTCTCACGGGTATCGCCACTGGCGACCAGGCCATGTTCATGACCCGTGCAGCCTTCGACGCGGTGGGTGGCTTCCCGCAGCAGCCGCTGATGGAAGACATCGAGATGTCCAGCCGCCTGCGCCGCCTGGCGCGCCCGCTCTGCCTGGCCGATCAGGTGGTCACCTCGGGCCGCCGCTGGGAGCAACGCGGGTTGTGGCGCACCATTTTTCTGATGTGGCGCTTGCGCTGGGCCTACTGGCGCGGCGTGCCCGCCGGCCAGCTTGCCAAGGCCTACCGATGAAGCCGGTCCGCATCGTCGTCATTGCCAAGGCTCCCATCGCGGGCTTCTGCAAGACCCGGCTGATCCCGGCCCTGGGCGAGCAAGGTGCCACCCAGCTGGCGCAGCGCATGCTGGTGCGTACTGTGGCTTCGGCCCTGGCCGCCGGACTGGGCACGGTTGAACTCTGCGTCACCCCGGGACGGCAGGCCTTTGACTGGCAGGGCCTGGGGCTGCCCGATGGCTTGGCTTGGTCCGAGCAGGGCGAGGGCGACTTGGGCGCGCGCATGGGCCGTGCTGCCCAGCGCGTGACGGCAGGGGGTGAGGCCGTCTTGCTGATCGGCACGGACTGCCCCGCACTCGATAGCAGCCGGTTGCAAAGCGCTGCCGCAGCCCTGAACAACCATGAAGTGGCCCTGGTGCCCACCGCCGACGGCGGTTATGCCCTGCTGGGTCTGACGCGCTTTGCCCCTGCGCTTTTTGACGCCATGCCCTGGAGCACCGATGCCGTGGCCGCCGAGACCCGGCGGCGCGTGGCTGCGTTGGACTGGCGTTTGTGCAGCCTGCCCACGCTGCACGACATCGATGGGCCCCAGGATCTGCCCTGGTTGCCAGCAGAGCTGCAAGCGGGCCTGTCAACCTCCTCGCAATCGAACCCCTGATGTGTGACCCCAACAACGGCCAGTACCGGCCCAGCATGTTTGTCCTGCTGCTCGCGTTGACCGCCAGCGCCGCGGCGGCGGCTGTGCGTGTTGGCGACTTTGCGGCTGCGGGCGACACGCTGCCCGCGCCCTGGAAGGTGGTGCAGCTGGACAAGCGCGTGCCCGCTACACGTTACCGCCCCTTGCAGTGGGAAGGGCGCGCCGCCATCGAAGCGAGCGCCCATGCCAGCATGGCGCTGCTGGCCCGGCCGTTGACCGTCGATTTGCAGACCACGCCCGTCCTGTGCTGGTTGTGGCGCGTGGACGACGTGCTGCGGCAAGCCGATCTGAGCCGGAAAGCGGGCGACGACTACGCCGCCCGGGTCTACGTCGCTTTCACCTTGCCGCCGGAGTCCCTGGGCGTGGGCCTGCGCATGAAACTGGCCCTGGGGCGCAGCCTGTATGGGGACTTGGTGCCGGATGCGGCTGTCAACTATGTCTGGGACAACCGGCACCCGGTCGGAACGCGCGCATTCAATGCCTATACCGACCGCGCCGCCATGGTGGTGCAGCGCTCGGGCAAAGAACAGGTGGGCCGCTGGGTCAGCGAGCGGGCCAACGTGCTGGCCGACGCTGTGCAAGCCTTCGGTGAACTCCCTTTCAAGGCCAGCCTGCTGGCCGTGGCGTCTGACACCGACAACACGGGCGAGCAGGCGCGTGCCGGCTTCGCGGAGCTGCACTTTGTGGCGGCCGACGAGCCGTGCCAGTTCACGGGAGCGCAGGTGCCGTGAACGGCCGCGCTTCAGACCCTTTTGCATGGCGGTCTTGCGCAGCTTCTCGTAGGCGGCGTGTTCGCTGAGGCCCTGGCGCTGCATGAGCAGACCCTTGGCACGGTCGATGGTCTTGCGGTCTTTCAATGCGCTTTTGGCGTCGGCCAGTTCGCTGCGCAGGGCTTGTTCGTGGGCGAAGCGGGTCAGTGCGACGTCCAGGATGGGGCGGATGCGCTGGGGCGCGAGACCGGCCACGATGTAGGCGCACACGCCTGCGGCCACGGCGCCGCGAACGTGGGTGGTGTCTTCGTCGTTGGTGAACAGCACGATCGGGCGGGGCGCGTCGCCATCATCACATGTTCGTGCGCGTCGCGGGCTTCACTTTCGGCGTCCACGATGACCAGATCGGGCTGGAGCTGCGCCAGGCGTTCGCTCAGAAACGTGTCGGCTGGGAGGACGGCCACGAGGTTGAGGTTGTTTTCCAGCAGGCCGATGCGCAGCATGCGCGAGCGCTCGGCCAGCCGCAGGGCGTGTTGGTCTCGCGGTTCGGCCACGGCCAACTCGGGGGCGACTACCACGATGCGCAAAGCTTCCTTCATGGCGGTGAGCGATGCAATTTCCGTGCCTCGACCCTTGGTTCGGGGCAGGGCCTGGGCAGGCCAAGCGGTCCGGGTGTGTGGATATTCACGTTGCCACAACCCAGTGTCCTGAGTTAGACGTTCGTTTCATAAAGATGCCGAGAATCGCCGCCATGCGGCGTTGCAAATCCTCGCGATAGCGACGGCTATCGCTGCGGTTTGCGCCTTGCCTGACGACGATTTCGACCTCTTCATTTCGTCAACGAACTTCAAACTCAGGACACTAGGGCCGCGACAATGCAGCCGTGCTGGCCTCTCAAGGCGGTTTTGCTTGCCGCCCTTGAAACTTGCTAATGGCAGGGCTTTCCCGCTATGGCATCTGACAGAGGTCTTATATACCTCTGGTCACAAACATTACCCCTAACTGACGGAGTTGCCCGCATGACCCAATCTTTGAACCGACGCCAATTCGTCGCCCCTGCAAAACCCCTGCATCCCGCATGAATGCTAGCTTTTTGGGGTGATCACGGATAGCCAGAACTCCCATTTTGAATTCCAATAGGCAGCAGTTTCTGGG
>JBATPF010000112.1:0-14788 GCA_049291355.1 Giesbergeria sp. | reverse complement strand
AGCCTGCATACCGGCATGGCGCAGCAGCTCAAGCGCCAGCTCCTGGTTCAGCTCGTTGTCTTCCACCAGCAGCAGGCGGGCGCCGGCCAGCTGGTGCATTGCGGCCTGGGCGTCTTGACCGATCAGCCCCGATTGGTGCTCGACAAGCCCTTTGCGGTCCACGGTGCGGCCAATGGCGTCCAGCAGCTGGCTGGCCATAACCGGTTTGGTAAGTACCGAGCGCAATGCCACACCGCAGCGCTCGGCTTCGCCCAACGCCTCTTCACGGCCATAGGCGGTGACCATGATGGTGGCCGGCACCTGAAGGAGCGCATGCTCATGGAGCCGCCGCAGGGTTTCGATGCCATCCATTTGCGGCATCTTCCAGTCGATCAGCACCAGACTGTAGGGACGCTGCTGCTGCTCAGCGCTGGCCACAGCGGCCAGGGCAGCCGCGCCATCGCTTGCCGTGTCTACCTGCAGGCCCAGGCTGAGCGCAATGCTGGCCGTGATCTCGCGGGCGCAGGCGTTGTCGTCCACCACCAGCACCCGCATGGTCTCGAGCGCCTCACGGCCCAGGCGAGGCACCGCCGTGCTGACGTCCTGGAGACCAAACCGTGCAGTGAAATGGAATTCTGAGCCCTGCCCCGGCGTGCTGACCACCCAGATGCGCCCGCCCATCTGCTCGGCCAAATTGCGGGAAATTGCCAGGCCCAGGCCTGTGCCGCCGTAGCGGCGCGTGGTGGAGCTGTCGGCCTGGCTGAAGGGCTGGAACAGCTTGGCGCATTGTTCCGGCGTCATACCAATGCCGGTGTCGCGCACCCGGAAATAGAGCTCAATGCCCTGCGCGTCCTCGGCCGATTTTTCGATGGAGATCACCACCTCGCCGTGTTCGGTGAACTTGACGGCGTTGTTGCCCAGGTTGACCAGAATCTGCCCCAGGCGCAGGGGGTCACCCACCAGGCCCGCCGGAATGTCCGGGGCCACTTGGAAGAGCAGCTCCAGCCCCTTGTCTTCGGTCTTGAGGCCAATCAGGTTGGCGAGATGGTCCATCACTTCATCGAGCTGAAACCCGGTCTGCTCAATCACCATCTTGCCCGCCTCGATCTTGGAAAAATCGAGCACATCGTTGATCAGGCCCAGCAGGCCCACCGCCGAGCGGTGCGCCTTTTCCACATAGTTGCGTTGGCGGTCGTTGAGCGATGTTTGCAGCGCCAGGTGCGACATGCCGATGATGGCGTTCATGGGGGTGCGGATTTCGTGGCTCATGTTGGCCAGAAAATCGCTTTTCGCGCGGGTGGCTTCTTCGGCCACGCGCCGCGCCTCGGCCATGGCACGTTCAGCCGCCTTGCGCTCGGCAATGTCCTCGAAGACCCAGATGGTCACCTTGCGGTGGTCAGAAGTGTGGATGGCCCGTCCGGACACCTGGGCGACGAAAGTGCCCCCATCCTTGCGCGCGAATTCCCATTCCTCATTCACGTCTCGGCCCGCACCAAGCAAAGGTCCCACCAGCGCGCCGAATTCGGCATATTTTTCGGCAGAGTGATAGATGATGCTGCCCGGCTGCCCAATCAGATCCTTGACCTCGTAGCCCAGGTATTCCCCCATGCGCTGGTTGACCCGCAGGATCACCCCATCAGCGGTGTAAATGATGCCGTTGGGGGCATTGTCAAAAATCGTCTGCTGCTCATCGAGCAGCTTGCGGTTGTTGGCTTCGCTGTCGCGCAAGCTGGCTTCGGCCATTTTCTGGTCGGTGACGTCCTGGTTGATACCGACCAGGCGACGCGGCCGACCGTGCGGGTCGCGCAAGGCGGCGGCGCCTGTATCCTGAATCCAGCGCCACGGGCCGGAGTGGGTGCGCATGCGAAATACCGCATGGTGTTCCTGCACCTCGTTGTCCAGAAAGCGCTGCAGCCGCTGCTGTACCTCCGGCAAATCGTCGGGGTGGATCAGGTCGCGCCAGCACGACAGGTGGTCGGGGTAGCGGGCCAGCAAACTCTCTTTCTCGTAGCCCAGCATTTCCGCCCAGACGTCGTTGACCGTCACATCGTTGATGCGGCCTTGGGCATCGATGCTGCAGTCGTACAGACCCAGGTGGGCGCCGCGCAGGGCAAGGTTCAGGCGCTCTTCACTGCGCGCAATGCGCTGCTCCACGATCTGGCGCTCGGTGACGTCGTAGAGCCACGAGACAAGGTAGCGCCCATCAGAGAAATCCAGCAGCATGGACGACAGCAGCACGGTGATGGGTGTGCCATCGGTGCGCACCAGATCGGCCTGGTACGCCTTCACGCTGCCGTCGCGGCGCAGCTGCTCCATGAAGGTGTTGCGGTCCGCCGGGTTGCGCCAGGAACGGTAGGTGTTGTACGAAGCCACTTCTTCAGTGGGAACCCCCATCATGGCGGCGTGCTGGCGGTTGGCAAACACCAGCCGCCCTTCCTGCGTGCCAATCACCACGCCCACGGGGCTGTTCTCCAGTATGCGGAGCAGGCGGCCCTCGTTGTCCTGGCGCTCAAGTTCGAGCTTCTTGCGCTCGGTGATGTCTTCGTAGATCCACACGGCGGAGCGCTCATAGCCCGGGATGTTGATACCCTGGCCCGACACCATGGCCAAGAAAGAGCTGCCGTCGCTGCGGCGAAACTCCCATTCGGTACGGACCTCCTTCCCGGCACTGAGCAGCGGCGCCGCCATGGCAGCAAAGGCCTTGTAGTTCTCCTCACTGGAAAAAAGCGTGCGCGCCACCGGCTGACCCAGCACATCGCCCCGCGCAATGCCTAAGTTCTCGCACAGACGCTTGTTAACCCGCAGCACGATGCCATCGGCCGAATAGCAAATCCCGTTGGGGGTGTTCTCGAAGATCACCTGCTGCTCCTGCAGCAATTTGCCGATCTCGGCCTGTTGGCGGTCGATCTCCTGCCGGGCGCGGCGTTTTTCCGAAACATCGTCCACCGTAAAACGCAGCAAAATACGCCCGCCGCAATCAAAGGCCATCAGGTTGACCTCGGCATCGAAGATCTCGCCATTGGCCCGCCGCGCACGCCAGAGGAAATTGGCAATGCCATGCTCCACGATGGAACGGGCGATTTGTTCCCCCGCAGACTGCGTGTCGGTGCCGTCGTACTGCGTGGGCGCCGAAAAATCCAGCGGCATTTTTCCCAGCACTTCGTCGCGTGAGGAAAAACCGTAGATGCGCACCGCTGCCAGGTTGCAATCGACGATGCCAATGGCCGGGTCGATGATGACGATGGGCACCGGCGAATCCTGATACACGCGCTTGTTGTACGCCGCGCTGCTCACCAGCGTGGCGCGCGCCTCTTTGAGCGCGTTTTCACTGCTCTGCAGCGCCGCTTTCAAGGCCAGGTTCTCCCGTTCCAGCGCCTCGATGTCTTGTCGCAGTGCAGACTGCGTCCCCGGGTTTTGCTCCATGGCCTCTCCTGTTGCATGCAGCAGGAAAGGTGCCCAAACGGCCCAAGCCCCGCCAGCGGTCAACAGCCAGTATCGACAGCCACCGTGAGAGCGTCAACGCGCCGTGCTCTTGCGGCGCACTGGATACGGGGTCTGTTTGAGCCAACGCAAGAGACACCAACTTGCAGCGCGCGGGCACCACGCAAGCAGCACAGGTGCGCCAACGGCAAACGGCGAGGGTCCTGCCCCGGACAGGCAGGCCGTCGCCTTGTGAAACGGATCATCGGCCTCAGGGTTTCGCCGTCTCCAGGGTGAACTCCGGTCCGATCTTGAACACCCCGCTGACCCGCGCGCAGAGCACGCCATCGGCGCGCACCAGGCCCTGCGCAAACACCAGCGAACGTGTGGCGCGCAGCAGCTCGGCCTCGCCCTCCACCCAACAGCCAAGCGGCGCCGGGGCCAGGTAGTCGATTTGCAGGCTGATGGTGGGCAAAAAACGCATGCCCACCGTGCTGTCCTTGCGGTGCACCGAGAGCGGCAGCAGCATGTCGCAGAAGCTCGCCATCATGCCGCCGTGCAGGTTGTTCATAGGGTTGATGTGGCGGCGCTCCACCCGAAAGCCGAACTTCACCACGTCGCCCTGGTGCAGCACATAGAGCGGCCCGTTGTTGTCCATGAACGGACCGCCCGCCTCGATGGGGCTGAACCCCGCCGGAATCGGGGCTTCAGCGATCACCGTGCCTCCCTCTCGACGTCTTTCTGAAAATCGGCCGTCTTCTGGGCGTTGGCGTCCAGCATCGACTCGCCATAGAGCTGGCGAAAATCTTCGGTGATCTGCGCAAGCGGCAGGTCGTCGAAGCTGCCGCGCTGGTGCACGTATTCCATGTGGCGGTTGCCCGAGCGGTCGAAGGGGTGGTAAATCGAGTCGGCCCGTCCGTCGAACTCCAGCGGCAACAGGCCGAAGCGTTCACACAGTTCAATGTTGAAAGCCGGTGTCGCCTTGACCCACCGGTCCTCCAGCCAGATGTCGGCAAAGCCGTGCCAGATGAACAAGTCAGTCGCCATGGTCTGGCGCATGCGCTCGGTGCTCAGGTGGTTGCGCACGTCGGCAAAACCCAGGCGCGCTGGAATGCCGGCGGCGCGGCAGGCGGCAGTCAGCAGTACCGCCTTGGGCACGCACCAGCCATAGCCATTTTCAAGCACGGTGCTTGCGCGCATGCCCTGCTCGGACAGATCGATGCGGTAGGGGTCGTAGCGGAACCCGTCGCGCACCGCCAGGTAGAGAGACACCGCGCGCTCTCGCGTGTCGCTGCCCTGTGCGTGCTGTTGCGCAAATGCGACGACGGCAGGGTGCGCGCTATCGACCGTCTGCGTGGATGCGCAGGCGGCTGGGGTGGGTTGGTCGGTCATCGACAAAGTGTCGGCTAAGGGGCTCGGCAGCAACTGTCCCCTAGGTGCCATCACCCTGACGCGCCTTGCTTCGCCCGTCTCCTCAAAGCTCAAGCCGGGGCAAAACGGCTGCGCAGGTAGGCAATGATTTGCTAGGAATCGTAGAGCCAGCGGCTGGAACCCGCAGCATCGGTGATCTTGAGGCAAGGCACCTTGGTCTGGCCGCCGCCCTGGAGAAGTTCGGTTCGGGCTGGGCCGGCGTGCTGCGCGTCCACCTTGGCGATGTCAAGCGACAGGCGCCGCATCTCCTGGCGGGTCTTGATACAAAAAGGGCAGGTCTTGAACTGGTAGAGCGCCAGTCCACGGCAGGCGGCGTCTACCGACGCCTGCTCGGCAGGCGCGCGCACGACGCCTTTCGGCCGCGTGAGCGCTTCCTTGAGCAACATGACGGGGCCCAGCACCACACGCAAGGTTCTGAAAAAATAACGGACAACAGATTTCATGGTCGGATTTCAGTGGAATGGCCGGTGCTCAGGACGAACAGCGGCGGGTCAGGGAAGCCATCGGCGCTGGGCAGCCGCAGCGCCCAGGCGACAGCGGTCAGGTGCGTTGGCGCAGCGCCTCGTACAGACAGACTCCGCTTGCCACCGAAACGTTCAAACTCTCTACCGCGCCGTGCATGGGAATACTCACCAGCTCGTCACAGGTCTTGCGCGTGAGCTGGCGCATGCCGTCGCCCTCGGCGCCCAGCACCAGCGCCACGGGGCCTTTGAGGTCCGCTTGGTAGAGCGTGCGCGGCGCGTCGTCGCTGGTACCAATGATCCAGATGTTGCGTTCCTTCAGCTCGCCCAGCGTGCGGGCCAGGTTGGTGACCATGAAGTACGGCATGGTCTCGGCGGCGCCGCTGGCCACCTTGGCCACCGTGGCGTTGATGCCGGCGGCGTGGTCTTTGGGGGCAATCACCGCGTGGGCGCCGGCGCCGTCGGCCACGCGCAGGCAGGCGCCCAGGTTGTGCGGGTCGGTCACGCCGTCGAGCACCAGCAGCAAGGGGTTGACCGTGCCCTTTTCCTCCAGGTTTTCCAGCAGTTCGTCAAGCGATGTGATCTGCGCCAGAGGCTGCACGCGCGCAGCCACACCCTGGTGACCATGGCTGCCGGCGAGCTTGGCGATGCGCAGGCTGTCGGCTTCGATCAGGCGGGCTCCCGCCTCGCGCGCCCGGTCGAGAAACTGGCGCATGCGGGCATCACGCCGCGTGGCCTCGTAATAGATTTCAACGATGGACTGCGGCGCCGTCTTGAGGCGCACACCGACGGCGTGAAAGCCGAAGAGAACTTTGGGGCTGGACATGGGGAGATTATCCGGGCGGCGGATAAACTACTATTTTCATAGCTTCCAACGCTTACCCCATAAGCGCTAGAGGCCAAAAAAGCTCTAAATTTTTACCACAGCCCCGGCTTCTATGGTGATGCTGAAGTCACAACGCTCGGCAATCCCCCGGTCGTGGGTGACCAGCACCAGCGTCGTCCCCTGCTCGCGGTTGAGGCGAAACATCAGTTCCATGATGGTCTCGCCGGTGGCGAAATCGAGGCTGCCGGTGGGCTCATCGGCCAGCAGGACCGAGGGCTGCACGACAAAGGCGCGCGCCAGCGCCACCCGCTGCTGCTCGCCGCCCGAGAGCACCTTGGGATAGTGGTTCAGGCGCTGCGCCAGACCCACATGCGCCAGCATCTCCTGCGCGGCGCGCCGGGCGTCGCGCCGGTTGGCGAGTTCCAGCGGCAGCATGACGTTCTCCAGCGCCGTGAGGTTGGCCATGAGCTGAAAGCTCTGGAACACGAAGCCCACTTGCCGGGCACGCAGCGCGGCGCGCTCGTCTTCGTTCAGGACAAACAGATCCTGCCCGGCCAGTTGCACGGTGCCACTGGTGGGCGTGTCAAGCCCCGCAATGATGGACAGCAAGGTACTCTTGCCCGAACCCGACGCCCCCACGATAGCCACGCTGGCGCGCGGGGCGACGGTGAAATCGATGTCCCGCAGAATTTCCAAGGTTCCCGTCGAATCGGTCACCGACTTGCAGACATGCTGCACGGCAATAATGGGTGCCGAGGGCACGGAAGCTTCAGACATGAAAGGCACCAGGTTTTGATTCGTACGATCGTTCGCCGTCACTTTATCGCGCGCCTGACTGTCAGCATGGTTGCGGGGCTTTCACCTCTGTCACACGCCGCTGCATCGAAAAACGCCGCGCAAACACGCAGCATTCTGGTGGTCGGCGATTCGCTCAGCGCGGAATACGGCATTGCGCGCGGGAGCGGCTGGGTGGCACTGCTGGAGCAGCGCCTGGCAAAGGAAAAGAACCCATGGAAAGTCGTCAACGCCAGCATCAGCGGCGACACCACAGCGGGCGGACGCTCGCGCATTGGCAACCTGCTTGCGCAGCACCAGCCTGCGGTGGTCATTATTGAATTGGGCGGCAACGACGCGCTGCGTGGGCTGCCTCTGCAGAGCACGGCCGACAACCTGCGCAACATGGTTCAGGCCGCAAAAGCCAGCGGCGCACGCGTGCTGCTCGTGGGCATGCAGATACCGCCGAACTACGGCCAAACCTACGCCCGCAAGTTCGCCGAGGTCTTCGTGGAGATTTCACGCGAGCAGCACATAGCGCTACTTCCTTTCCTGTTGAAAGGCATTGCGGACGGCGCGGACGCAACCCGCCTGTTCCAGGCCGACCGCATTCACCCACAGGCACAAGCCCATCCGCGCATACTGGAAAACGTGTGGCCGGCGTTGGAGCCGCTGCTGCGTTAGCTGGCAGGATTTGCGGGGTTGGCCGATGCACCGGACGACGACGCATCTCCTGGCTCAGGCGCCACGTAGGTACTGCCGTGGCGTGCAGGAGCCTGCTTGGCGCGCAGCTTGTCTTCCTTTTTCTTCTTTTTTGCGAGTTCGCGCTGCCGTTTTTCGTATCCGTAATTAGGGGTTGCCAAGGTGTTCGCCTTCCATAGTTGATGCCCACTGTAACAGGCAGGCATGTGCTGGCAGAACAGGTAGAAAGGACTGCGGCTCCACAGCGCTTTCAGGCGGCTGGAGGCGCCTGCTCGATGGCGGCCCGGTAGGCATGCCAGCTGGCATGGCCCAGCCAGGGCCCCACCACCAGCAAGCCCGCACCCCACACCATGAGCGAGGCAACCACCAGCACGGTGATCAGAAAGCCCCACCACAGCATGACGGCAGGGTTTTCGGTCACCACCCGGATGCTGCTGATGGCAGCGGTCAGAGCGTCGGTATCGCGATCAAGAATCATGGGAATGGAAACCACGCTGGTAGAGAACACCAGCGCCGCAAAGACACCACCCACCACCGTGTAGACCGCCAGAAAAGACCAATTCTGCGGATTGAACACCGCCTGCAGCACGCCCGTGGTCGAAGGCATTCCCGTGTTGAAGAACACCGCAAAGACCACCAGAGACGCGCGGCCCCACAACAGTTCGAGCACGACCAGCACCAGCACCAGCATGCCCATGCTGCCCAGATGCCGTTCCCAGCAGGTCAGCGAGTGAGCAAGCCCAGGAACCAGGCCGGCTTGGCGGCGCCGGCTGGTTTCGTACAGCCCCATAGCCAGAAAGGGCCCCAGCAGCAGGCAGCCGCTGGCCAGCGACATCACGTATTCGGGCCGGGTGCGAAACACCCAACCCAGCAGCAGAGCCATCATCCAGAAGGCCAGGCCGTAGAACGCGCCGATGAGCGGTGTCGCGGTCAGATCTGCGGCGCCCGCGCGCAGCCAGCGCAACGGGTCCAGAAACTTCAGCGGCCTAAGCCGGATGGGAGCCGGTGTGTCGTCAGGGGGAGCGGCTGCGGGTGCGGGCGAAACAGGTGGCGACATGGTGGCGGCGGGCTTGTTGCTGCTTCCGAGCGCAAGCAAAAACCCTATCAGGAATGCGGGAACTGCACCCTATCGCAAAAAGCGCTCCGGCCGCACTAAGGAAAACACTGCACTAGGCAAATACCTTCAGCGCCTGAGCCAGGTCGCTGCGCAGGTCATTGACGTCTTCCAGCCCCACCGAGAACCGCACCACCGTGCCAGGCGCCAAATGCGCCGCAAGCCGGCTGCGCATGGTGGCAATGTCGTAGGGCACGACCAGGCTCATGGGTCCGCCCCAGCTGTAGCCCAGCTTGAACAGGGCCAGGGCATCGCAGAACGCATCCACGCGCTCCTGCGGGTGCACGGGATCGATCACCACGCTGAACAGGCCCGCCGCAGCGCCTTCACCTCCATTCGCCCCGCCGCACAGCGCCTGCCAGTGTGCATGGCCAGGCGACGCATCCAGGGCCGGGTGCAGTACCTGCGATATGGCAGCTTGCTCTGCCAGCCAGCGCGCCAGCGTGCGCGCAGACAGATCGTGCGCACGGTATCGCAGGCCGATACTGGGCAGGGAGCGCAGGATCGCCTCGGCGTCGTTCGCCCCCACACCCAAGCCCAGATGCATGTGCGCCAGCTTGAGCTTGAGATGCAGGCCTGCGTTGCGCGTCACCACGCTGCCCATGAGCACATCGCCGCCACCGCTCGGGTATTTGGTCAGGGCTTGCGCGCTTACATCTACCCCCAGGCTACCGCTGCCGTCGCCCAGCAGGTCAAACGGCGCGAAGGCCAAGCCAGCGCCCCAGGTGTTGTCGAGCGCGCACAACACGCCGCGCTCCTGGCACAAGCGCACCTGACCCAGGAGATCCGGAAACTCCAGCGTGACCGAACCAGGAGCCTCCAGCCAAACGAGCCGGGTTGCCGGGTTGATGCGCTGCGCGAGATCCTCCAGATCCATGGGGTCGTAGACGGCATGGCGAACGCCAAACTGTGCCAGCAGCGTTTGCGTGAGGGCCCGGTTGGGTCCGTAAGCGTTGTCGGGCAGCAGCACTTCGTCGCCGGCGTGCAGCAGGGCCAGCGACACCGTGCTGATGGCGGACAGGCCGCTGGGCACCAACAGGCACTGCGCACCACCTTCCAGCTCAGCCAGGCGTTCTTCCAGGATGAAGGTGGTGGGCGTGCCGTGCAGGCCGTAGGTGTAGCCGCTCTTGTCTTTCCATTCGCGCGCGCGCATTGCAGCAACGTTGGGAAAAACCACCGTGGAAGCCTTGTGCACCGCCGGTTGCGGCGCCACAAAGCCTTCCGGCGGCTGGTAAGCGTGGTGGATCAGGCGCGTGGCCAGCGTGCGTTCGGGCGAGTTCATGCACGCATCGTAGCGCGCCCGTCCACTGCCGCGGCCCGCGAGGCCGGGGTTAGCTCTTGCCCACTACCAGCTCATTGTTGACAGAGGTCACGCCCTCCACGCTCTTGGCCAGGTTGCTGGCGCGATCCTTGGCGGCCTCGCTCGGTGCTGGGCCGCTCAGGCGCACCGCACCGGCCTTGGTGTCCACGTCAATCTTGATGGCGCTCAGATCGGGGTCTTTTGCGAGCGCCGCCGAAATGCGCGCGGTAATGGAAGCGTCGTCTGCCAAGGCCGCAGCAGAATTGGCAGCGTTCTTCATCGATTCGCCGGCATTCTGGGCCGCGCTTTCGACTTTGGCCGCGCCCTGGTCAAGCTTGTTTTCGGTGGTCTGCAGGGCCTGTTCGGCCTTGACCTTGGCGTCTGCCGCAGCCTGGTCGGTCTGCTGAATGGCGGAATCAAGCCGCTGGCCTGCGGTGGGAGGTTCCTGCGCCTTGTCGCATGCCGCCAGACCGAGAGAGAGCGCCGTGAGGGCCACGATGGCGGAGACGCGGCCGAAGGACGAAGCGTGAGGGAAAGTATTGTTCATGATGGCTTCCTGATTGCAAAGAGATGCTGCGCACTCTAGGCGCCCAGGCAGACAGCAACGGTCAGATTCGGCTGCAAATGGTGTAGGACGAACGCGCACCATCCGCGCCACAATCGCAGCATGCCCACGCCCAGCCTCGTCCGGTGGTTCCCTTTTCTGGCCTGGCCGCGGCCTACGCGCGCCTTGTTATGGGGCGAGCTGTCGGCGGGCCTCACAGTGGGATTGATGCTCGTGCCCCAGGGCGTCGCCTACGCCGCGCTGGCGGGCATGCCCCTGGTCACCGGTATCTATGCCTCGCTGCTGCCGGCGCTGGTGGCAGTGCTCTGGAGCTCGTCGACCCGCCTTGGCGTAGGGCCCACCGCTCTAACCAGTTTGCTGATCGGGGCTTCCCTCACCGGTCTGGCGCAGCCGGGCAGCGCGCAGTGGGTGGCGCTTGCCGCCTGGATGGCGATTCTGTCGGGCGGCCTGCAGATGGTAATGGGCGTGGCGCGCTTTGGATGGATCATGCAAGTGGTCACCTCGCCCGTGCTCAGCGGCTTTACACAGGCTGCTGCGCTTCTGATCTTGTTCTCGCAACTGCCGGCGTTGCTGGGCCTGCATGAGGGCCTTTTTCAATGGCTGCAATCGCCCACCAACGCTGCAGTGGATGGCGCCGGGGCGGCCTTTGGACTCGGGAGTCTGGCCTTGCTGGTGGTGGCCAAGAAGCGTTGGCCCAGGTTGCCAGCGGTGGTCGTGATCATGGGCGCAGCGGCGGCGCTCAGTGCGGCCATCGGCTACGCAGCGCATGGCGGCGCCGTGGTGGGAGCACTGCCGGGCGGCCTGCCGCACTTCTATTGGCCGGGCGCGCTGGACTGGGGAATGTTTGGCGAGCTCACCATGCCGGTACTGATCGTGACGCTGGTGAGCTTTCTGGAAACCGCTTCCAGCGCCAAGGTGGACCACCAAAAAGGCGGCACACGCTGGGACGAGAACCAGGATCTGATCGCCCATGGCATGGCCAAGATCAGTTCGGGGCTTTGCGGGGCGTTTGCCACCAGCGCCTCGTTTTCGCGCTCGGCCATCAACCTCTACGCTGGCGCGCGCAGCGGTTGGGCCACCTTGTTTGCCACGGCTCTGGTGTTGCTGGCGCTGCTTTGGCTCACGCCTGCGCTGTTTCATGTGCCGCAATCGGTCCTGGCAGCCGTGGTGGTGGCCGCCATCGTGAACCTGATTCAGCCGGCGCTGGCGCGGCAGCTGTGGCGCTTGTCGCGGGTCGAGGCGGTTATTGGCGTGGCCACTTTTGCGCTCACGCTGGCCACTGCGCCGCGGCTGTATTGGGGCGTGCTCGTCGGCGTGCTGATGAATCTGACCCATTTCCTCTATCAGCGCTTGCACCCGCGCATCATCGAGGTGGGGTTGCACTCCGACGGCAGCCTGCGCGACCGCCATCTGTGGCATTTGCCCGCGCTGGGGCCCCAGGTGCTGGCCCTGCGCATGGACGCCGAACTGGACTTCGCTTCGGCCCGCGCCATTGAGCAGCGCCTGGCAGCAAGCTTGCACCAGCAGCCACAGATCAGCGATGTTTGTCTATTTGCCCAGCCGATCAACCGCATTGACATCACCGGCGTGGAGACTTTCGCGCGCATCGCTGCCCTGGTGTGGGAACAGGGTTCGCGCCTGCACATCAGTGGACTCAAGCTGCCGGTGGAGCAAGCGCTGGAGCGGGCCGGCATTCTGCCCAGCCCGAATGTGCTTAGCTACCGCACCGAGCAGCAGGCACTGCAGGCCTTGCAGAAAGCGCCCCCCCACACAGGAAGAAGCGACGCTTGAATCGCATCGCACCAAGGTACACTTCTCCCAGCCCCAATCAGCCTGCTGTGCCCGATACCGCGCTCCATCCCCTCATCGACCTGCGCGCGCTGCGTCTGACTACGGCCCTGGCCCTGATCGAACAGGGCACGGGCCAAGCGCCTGCGTTGCCCCATACTGCCGATGGCTCCGAGCGCTATTTGCAGTCGGTCATCGATTCTTTGTGCGAACTCTCCCTGCGCGATCCACTCACAGGCCTGGCCAACCGGCGCCACTTTCATGCGGCGCTGGAACGCGAGGTGGATCGCGTTGCCCGATCCGGCGAAGCGGCTTTGCTGTTGATGCTGGACATCGACCATTTCAAAAGGGTCAACGACTCGTTTGGCCACGTGGCCGGCGACAAGGTGCTGCAGGTGGTGGCGCAGGCCCTCTCCGGGTGTGTGCGCCCTATGGACACGCTGGCACGCTATGGCGGGGAGGAATTCGCCATCGTGCTTCCGGCCTGCCAGGCAGAATTCGGTCGCGCAGTGGCTGAGCGCATTCGCCGCGTAGTTGCAGCCACGCCCATCCTGGTGGGGCCGGCGACCGAGCTGCGCATCACGCTCAGCATTGGGGGCGCATTTGCCCTGCAGTGGATACGCTCGACCACCAGCCTCTGGACCAATCGGGCCGACCACCAGCTCTACCGGGCGAAATCCGAAGGCCGCAACCGGGTCTGTCTTGAGGCGCAGCCCAATAGCACCGTCAGCGCCGAAGAAAAAGGTTTGCTGTTCGGTCCGCTCTACACCCCTTCGGGCTGGGGCGAACTGCCTCCGCTCGACTCCAACGACAGCGCCTACTGAAAGCAAATGATGAGCGATGCGCAGTCACCCCCTTCCAAGCCGCCCGCCAGCGGGCCACTGCAGCAGCCAGGTACACCTGCTGGCGCGCGCATCATCGCCATCACCAGTGGCAAAGGCGGGGTGGGCAAGACCTTCGTTTCGGCCAATCTGGCCGCCGCGCTCACCAGGCGGGGTCAGCGCGTGCTGGTGCTCGACGCCGATCTCGGCCTGGCCAATCTCGATGTGGTGCTCAACCTGCACCCCAAAATTACCCTGCACGATGTTTTCACCGGCAAGGCCTCTCTGGACGAAGCCGTCATCGCTGCGCCGGGCGGATTTTCGGTGGTGCTCGCGGGGTCGGGCATGGTCGAATATTCGCGCCTGACGCCCGAGGTGCGCAACCAGTTCCTGAGCGTGATCGAGACGCTCACTCCGCGCTACGACGTCATCTTGCTCGACACCGGCGCCGGCATTTCCGACGTGGTTCTGTTTTCGGTCTCGCTGGCCTCTGAAGTCATGATCGTCGCAACGCCCGAGCCGACATCGCTGACCGACGCCTATGCGGCCATCAAGGTGCTGGCCGTGCAGCAAAAGCGCCAGCATGTGCGACTCATCGTCAACCAGGCTGCCCGCCCGGGCGACGGGCGCGCCATTACCAGCCAACTGCAACAGGTGCTGGATCGTTTCGTCAGCACTGAATCGGGCAAACCCGTGCGGCTGATGCACATGGGCGACATTCCCGTGGACCCTACCGTGCGAGAAGCCGTCATGCGGCGCCAGTTGCTGCTGCTGCAAACGCCCGGTTGCCCCGCTGCGCTGGCGGTCTCGCAACTGGCGGGCAAAGTCGAAGAAGCGCTGCTGCACCGCGCGCAATGAGACGCTTTGCTGTGCCAAACACCAAAAAGGCAGGTGCTCGCCCTGCGCATTGCATGCAGCGCCCCTGCGCTGCGTTAGAGTGACTTCACCCCCATACCGCACCAAGGAACCGCATGCGCTCTCGCCCTTCTTCCGCGTCCCGCCCCAAGCGCAGCTCCAGCGCTCCGGCTTCTGTGTCCGCGCCGCGCCATTTCGCCATCGTTGGGGCCGGCATGGCCGGTGTGGTCTGCGCGCGCACCCTGGTCCAAGCGGGCCACGAGGTATCGCTGTTTGAAAAGGCCGCGCGTGTTGGCGGGCGCATGGCCAGTTTGCAAACGCCTTTTGGCATTTTTGATGCCGGCGCGCAGTACTTCACAGTGCGCGATGCACGCTTTGAAGAAGCGCTGGCCACCGTGCCCCAGGTGTGCCGCCCCTGGGGTGCCAACGCCATCCGGGTACTCGACTCCGCAGGCCGCGTGGCGGCGGCCAGCCTGCCGGTGTCGGAGCCGCACTGGGTCGCCTGCCCTGGCATGGAAGACCTCGTGACCGCCTGGGCGCAGCCACTGGTAGAGGCCGGGCGCCTGCACACCGGGCAGCGCGTCACCAGCATCGAGCACGACCAAGTGCGCTCGCGCGGCTGGCAGGTGCGCACCAGTTCGAGCGACGGTGGCTTGCACGTATTCGCCGGGTTTGACGCCGTATTGCTGGCCCAGCCGGCCGAGCACGCCGCGGCCTTGCTGCGCGCCAGCAGCCTCGACGCCGGTCTGGCC
>JBATPF010000111.1:0-1546 GCA_049291355.1 Giesbergeria sp. | reverse complement strand
GGTCGTGTTGCAGGCGCTCCCACGCGGACCACGCCGCGCCGCCCAGCGCCGCCGCGGCCACCAGGCCAGCGAGCAGGTTGACCAAGTCCTGCCAGTCGGGCGCGTCGAAGCCCAGGGCCTTGAGCATGTCGAGTTGGCGCGTCTGCGTGTAGTTCAGCACCCACTGGTTCCAGCGGTTGTTGGCCGCCTCCCACACGGCGCGCAGTTGCTGCGCCAGGCCAGGGCTGATGACGCTGTCCACCGCGCTGCCAAAAGCCCCACGCGGCGCGCGCAAGCGGGTGAAGGCGCCAATACGGCCGGGCGAGACGGCGCCTGTGGGGTCCACACGCACCCAGCCGCGGCCTTCGATCCACACCTCAGCCCAGGCGTGGGCGTCGCTCTGGCGCACGGTCCAGTAGCCGTCCACCGGATTGCGCTCGCCGCCCTGGTAGCCGGTGACGACGCGCGCCGGCACATTCGCCGCACGCATCAGGATGACGAAGGACGAGGCGATGTGTTCGCAAAAACCGGCCTTGCGGTCGAACCAGAATTCGTCGGCCGTCTGCTCGCCGTAGACGCCGGGCTCCAGTGTGTACTCGTAGCCGCCGGTGCGCAGGCGGTTGAGCGCAGCGTCTACCAGGGCCTGCGTGCCGCCCGCGGAGAGTGCCGGGTCGGCGCGCATTTGCGCTGCCAGCGCTTTGGTGCGCGGGTTGGAGTTTGCAGGCAGTGCGCTCAAAAAGCGCAGCGTGCGTGTCTCTACCAGCGGCCCATGGCGAAACTGCGGGTAGCTCGTGGCGCGGTAGCGCAGCACGTCGCCCACCGGCCGGGCCGACAACCATTCCAGATCGCGCGCCATAAACGCCTGCAAGCCGTTGGCCTTGGGGCCGTCGGGCGAAGCGTCGAGCAGCAGAAGCCAGGGTTTCTGGTGCGGCTCCAAGGTGGTTTCATAGCCGATACCGGGGCCTTGCACTTCGAGCAAAGCGGGGGTGTTGGGGGTATCTCGGATCGGCAAGGCCTGCCACTCTCGGCCGTCGAAGTCAGAGAGCACCGGGCCGCGAAAATACATGGCCGACTGCGGCGGCAGTGCGCTGTCGGGACCATCAAAGCGCACGCGAAACGCCACGGTGTCGTCCAACGCCATCTGCGCCATGCTGCCCACCCGCATGCTGCCCGAGAGGCCGCTGCGCCCCGAGAGCTGGTCGCCGGGCAAGCCCCACAGGGGTGCCATGCGCGGGAAGAACACGAACAGCGCCACCATCACCGGCGTCCCAAAGAGCGCCATGCGCACGGCAGAGCGCAGCGCCACGGTCAGGGGCGGACGGCCCACCGGCATGTGGGCGTTGACCAGCGCTGTCAGCAGCCCCATCAGCGCCACCAGCATGGCCACAGCGGTGAGCATCGACTGCGAGAAAAAAAAGTTGCTGAGCATCGTGAAGAAGCCCAGGAAGAAGATGACCAGCGCGTCGCGTCGCGCTCGCGCCTCCAGCGTCTTGAGCGCGAGCAGCATGGCAATCAGCGTCACCCCGGCTTCGCGCCCGAGGATGGTGCGAAACTGGCCCAGCGTGGC